>JBGQCZ010000076.1:0-11863 GCA_041495645.1 Gemmataceae bacterium
ATTTCAATTTGACCGTCAGCAAGAAGATACGAATCGCCGAGACCAAAACGTTCACCGTCCGGGCGGATGCGATCGATGTGCTGAACACGCCGAAGTGGGGTAATCCGAGCACGGACATCAATTCCGCTAACTTCGGGCGCATCACTTCCGCAACCGGCGCCCGGACAATCACGTTCAACGCGCGTTTAGATTTCTGATGCCTTATGAAAAAGGTTTCTCTTTGCCTTTGCGTCTTCGTGACTTTGTGGTTATCAATCTCTTACCCTACCAGATCGCGTAGATTCTCTTCCAGCACCAAGATTTGGTTCTCGATTTCAATCACCGCATCGCGTTCCTGCTGCACCACCTCGGCTGGCGCACGGGCGATGAAGCCTTCGTTAGCCAGCTTGGCTTTCTTGGCTTCCACGGCCTTGCGCTTTTCAGCCAACTGCTTTTCGAGCCGGGCCTTCTCCTTTTCTCGATCGATCAACCCGGCCAACGACACGTACAGGTTGAACCCGCCCATCACCTTCGATGCGGCTTGCGGCGGCTTCGCGGCGTCGGTACCGCAGGTGAGCGAGCCAACTCCGGCGAGCGAGGCGATAAACGGCCGCAGCGCCTCGAAATCTGCGGCGATCTCGGCGGTGCAGCGCACGGCCACGTCGAGCGGTTTGCGCTCGTCCACCATGAAGTTGTTGCGAATCTCGCGCACGCCGCGAGTGAGTTCTTGCATCCGGGCAATGCGCTGTTCCATGCCTGGGTCGTGCCAGGATTCGGGGAAACTCGGCCACGGCGCGATCATCACGCTATCGGCCGACGGATCGGGCGCCGGCAGCCCGCGTTCGAACGCCGCTTCGTTCAACGCCTGCCAGATCGATTCCGTCACGAACGGCATCACCGGATGAATGAGCCGCAGAATCGCATCGAGCGTTCCGGCCAGCACGCGCTGGACCAACGGCCGGCTTGCCTCGTCTTTGAGCCGGCCCTTGCTCATCTCCAGATACCAATCGCAAAACTCCGACCAGAAGAACTCGTAGGTCGTCCGGGCCACATCGCTGAAGTGGTACGCCTCTAGGTGAGCGGTAACGGCTTTAGTCGTGGACTGCAGGCGGCTGAGAATCCAGCGATCCTCAATAGGCAGTTGCTCGACGCGGATCGCTTCGGGCCGATAGCCGTCGAGATTCATCAGCAAGAAGCGGGCCGCGTTCCAGAGCTTGTTGGCGAAGTTGCGGCCCATCTCGAAGTCTTTGGACGCCTGCTTGGCAGTGATCAAGTCCGCCGAATCGGAGGGCCACGGCCCGCCTGGGCGGAACTGTTTCTTGCACTTCGTGCAGGTCGCCTTCTTCGGCCGCTTTTCCGCGTCCGGGTCCACATTCTGCTTGGTCAGCGCCACGAATTCGCCGCAATGCGGGCACACGTTCGACACGGGCATCCGGCAATCTTGTGTTTCGCCTGCCAAGAACACCATTTGGAAGCGCAACGCATCGGCGCCATAAATCTCGATGATATCCAGCGGATCAACACCGTTGCCGCGCGACTTGCTCATGCCCACGCCGAAGCCGTCCATCAATTTCGGCGTGATGTACACGTCCTGGAACGGCACATTGCCCATGTTGTAAAGGCCCGAAATCACCATCCGCGCCACCCACAGCGTGATGATGTCGCGCGAGGTCACCAGCGTGCTGCCTGGGTAGTAGTAAGCCAGTTCGGGCGTCTTGTCCGGCCAGCCAAAGGTCGCGTGCGGCCAGAGTTGCGAACTGAACCACGTGTCGAGCACGTCGGGGTCTTGAGTGAAACCGTGCGATTCGAGTTCATTGACAACTTCCAGATCGTCCTCACGAAGGACGCATACCCGGAGAGTATCTTCTCGGGGATCAACCACACTCTCCGGCAATTCGAAGTGAAACGCATCCCCGAACGGTTTCCGCATTGAGATCCGGCCCTCGGACCTCCACTTCACTAGTTGCGGACCGAGTGCCTCGAGGTCTGAGCTCGGGTGTGCATGGTCCCAGTCTTTACGGCTCCACACCGGAATCCGATGTCCCCACCACAATTGTCTGCTAATGCACCAGTCGCGTTTCTCAGAGAGCCAGTCGAGATACGTCTGCGCATAGCGCTCTGGGAAGAACTTCACTTTTCCATTGATCACGGCTTCCATTGCGAGGCGAGCGAGGCCGGGCCTTTGCGCACGCAGCTCGGTCGCCGGAAGGTCCCCCATCCGCACAAACCACTGATCGCTCAGATAAGGCTCAATTGGTGTCTTGCTGCGGTCGCTGAAGGCGAGCGGAATGGTGCGATCCTCGCGGCCTTCGAAGAAGGCCATCGCTTCCATGTCGGCGGTCACGGCCTCGCGGGCCTGGTAGCGGTCCATGCCTTGATACTTGCCGCCATTCTCGTTGATCGTCCCGTTCGGGTTGAGAATGTTGATCATCGGCAGCTTGTGGCGCAGCCCGCACTGGTAGTCGTTGGGATCGTGGGCGGGCGTCACCTTCACGCAGCCGGTGCCGAGTTCGGGCTTGGCGAGTAGCCCATCGGCGATGATCGGAATCTCGCGGCCGTTGAGCGGAATCGTCACCATCTTGCCGATGAGATGCTTGTAGCGCTCGTCGTCCGGATGCACGCACACCGCCACATCGCCCAGCATGGTCTCCGGGCGCGTCGTCGAGAAGCGAATAAACTCCTGGGAGCCCGCAGCGCCAGCAAGGCCCCTTGCTTGCGCTTCGGGCTCGGAGGAGATCACCGGATATTTGAACGTCCAGAATCCGCTTTGCACCTCTTCGGTGTAGGTCTCATCGTCGGCCACGGATGTTTGCAGTTGCGTGTCCCAGTTCACCAGACGCTTGCCGCGGAAGATGTAGCCGTCGCGGAACCAGTTGAAGAAGGTCACGCGCACGGCCCGGCTGTAGGCGTCGTCGAACGTGAATCGCGTGCGTTGCCAGTCGCAGGAACAGCCGAGGCTTTTCAACTGGCCGATGATCCGGGCCTCGTATTTGTCTTTCCATTCCCAGATGCGGCGCACGAGTTCTTCGCGGCCGAGGTCGCGGCGGGTCTTCTTTTCCTGCTGGAAGATGAGCTTTTCCACCACGGCCTGGGTGGCGATGCCGGCGTGATCGGTGCCCGGCATCCACTCGGCGTTGAACCCTTGCATGCGCCGCCAGCGAATAAGCACGTCCTGAAGCGTGTTGTTGAGTGCGTGACCCATGTGCAGAGCGCCGGTCACGTTGGGCGGAGGGATGACGATGGTGTAAGGCTTGCGATTGGGATCGGGCCGGCTGTGGAAGTATCCGCGTTCACTCCAGAAGGTCAGCCATTTTTCCTGAGCTTCTTTGGGGTCGAATTGTTTGGGCAGTTCGGTCGCCATGCGTTCCTATCCTTGCTTGTTCGAATCCAAATCCTTGAAGAGCTTGTACTCGAAGCTGTCGCACAAGGCCAGCCAGCTTGCCTCGATGATGTTCTCGCTGACGCCGACCGTGCCCCAGACGTCGCGATGGTCGCGCGATTCGATCACGACGCGCACGCGGGCTGCCGTGCCTTCCTTCGCGTTGACCACGCGCACCTTGTAATCGACCAGCGACATCTCGGCAAGGTTCGGGAACGTGGCCAAAAGGGCCTTGCGCAACGCGCCATCGAGCGCGTTCACCGGGCCGTCGCCTTCGCTGACAGTATGCTGAACCGCATCGCCTACGCGAACCTTTACCGTTGCTTCGGTCGCCGGGACCGGCCCGCCGTTGTGCTCGATGTTCACGCGATAGTGCAATCGCTCGAACCACGGCCGATACTGGCCGAGTGACTTCTTCACCAGAATGTCGAACGACGCCTCGGCGGCCTCGAATTCATAGCCAGCGTTTTCCAAATCCTGAACTGCGGAGAGGATCTTGGCCATCTTCGCCTTGTCGTGCGCCACGTCATACTTAGCCGTCTTGTTCAGGATCGTCGATTGGCCCGAGAGTTCGCTGACGAGGATGCGGCGTTCGTTGCCCACGCGGGCCGGATCGACGTGCTCATACGTTTTTGGGTTCCGCGCCACTGCGTGCGTGTGCATACCGCCCTTGTGGGCAAAAGCACTTGCGCCGACGAACGGCTGACCGTTGCGGAAATTCATGTTCGCCAATTCGTAGACGTAGCGTGACATTTCCGTCAGCCGCACCAAGCTATCGGGTCGAAGCACTTCGTGGCCGAACTTCAGGACCAGATTCGCGATCACGCTGACGAGATCGACATTTCCGCAGCGCTCGCCGATGCCGTTGACCGTGCCTTGCACTTGGGTTGCACCATGCTGGATTGCTGCCAAGGTGTTGGCTACAGCCACATCGCAGTCGTTGTGACAATGAATGCCGATTTCGCAGCGCACCACTTTTCTCGCGCAGCTAACTGCTCCAGCGACTTGCTCCGGGAGCGAACCGCCGTTGGTATCGCACAAAATCACGGTGGAGGCCCCGGCACGCTCGGCGGCGAGCAACGTTTGCAACGCGTACGACTGATTCTGCCGGAAGCCGTCGAAGAAATGCTCGGCGTCGTAGAACACCTCGCGCCCGGCGGACTTGCAGTGCGCCACCGACTCGCCGATCATGCGCAGGTTCTCGTCGAGCGACGTGGTGAGCACCTCCGTAACTTGCATGTCCCAAGTCTTGCCGACGATGGTGATGAGCGGCGATTCGGCTGCAAGCAATGCCTTCAGGCACGTGTCCTGTTCGGGGCGAGTGTCCTTACGCCGGGTCATGCCGAAAGCGGCGACCTTGGCGTGCTTGAGCGGCAGCTTGGCGACTTCGCGAAAATACTCGGTGTCCTTCGGGTTCGACAGCGGATATCCGCCTTCAATGAAATCGACGCCCATGTCATCGAGCCGCCGCGTCAGCAGTAGCTTGTCCTGCAGCGAGAAATTGATTCCCTCGCCCTGGCTGCCGTCGCGCAGCGTGGTGTCGTAGATGTAAATTCGAGCCATGCGTCACCAATGAAAAAAGCCCTGAAGCGTTCGCTCCAGGGCCGGTTGTTCACGCGTTTGCAGCGATTCCGCCTGGAGATTACCCCGAAGATACGACGACTACGCGCACTCGCTGCGCGGCGATAATCGCGATGGCTCGGATGTTGAGGTGCAACGTTTGCATACCGGATATTTAGCCGATGGTTGGCGGAAGTCAACCGAAGATGGCATCGACGGGCATCGTCCAACCGGGAACGGCCGGCTCGGCATGAGCGATTTCGCCGCGATGAAAGACGATAGGATTCGCAGGATCGGCAGCGCGATGGAGCGTGACGATTTCAGCTACGGGGTCTACATCCCACACGGCGACGGCGCCGGCCTGAAAATAATCAGCGCGTTTGGCGGCAATCTCTCGCTCGGCTGCCGGACCGTAGTCATTCTCGCTGCGCACTTCAACGCCGAAAGTAGGCGGGCCGACGATGAAGCGCATTTCATCGGGCGGAAACGGACCGGCGTGGTAGGAAACATCGGGATTGAACGATTCTCGGCCGTTAGGCAACGGGCGCGGCAGTCCGTAACCCATGTTGTCGGTGAAGGCTTCGCCCACCTTGATCCGATTCGAATAGTCGTCCAGGCTAAAGAGGATTCGCTTCGCAACTCGATTCGGCAGTCTACCGGATGCCAGAAGGTGCACGATCCTTCCGGCAATCAGCTCCGATTTGCCCTCGACTCGATATAGATCGTCGAGTGTTGCAGGTCGTTGTGGAAGTGCGGACATCACAAGTATCGCCCTGGGACAAGAATCGCCTTCGCGCATTATATCGCGGTCATTCCCTTCTTGCACACGTCAAATGCCGCTGCCAATGCACATCGTCCCGCTTCGGAAAATCGCTACGGAAATGGCAGCCGCGGGATTCTTCGCGTCTCAAAGCCGAGTCGATCATGAGCTTGGCGATCGTGAGCAGGTTCTGCAATTCCCAGCCGGGGCGGGAGTCGAATTCGCGAGCCAAGACGTAACGGCACCAGAATTCGACGTCACGTTGGGCTTCGAGCAGCCGCTTGCGTTCGCGGACGATGCCCATGTTGCGGACCATGAGCGCTCGCAGCGAATTCTTGATGTCCACGACGTCGAGCGGTTCGGCGGCGGGCTCGATGCGGTGGCGGAGGGGCAGGGCGGTGAGCGAATCGGGCAATCTCGCGGCTTGAGCCACTGCACCGTGCGCGCAACTCGAACCGTATACCAAGCCTTCCAACAAACTGTTGGATGCCAGACGGTTCGCGCCGTGCAACCCGCTAGAAGAAACTTCGCCGGCGGCCCAGAGGCCGGGGATGTTCGTGCGGCCTTCAAAGTCCACGATCACGCCGCCCACCATGTAATGCGCGCCGGGCCGAACCGGGATTCGGTCCTTGGTAATGTCGAGCCCGAAACTGCGGCAAAGTTTGTCGATGCCGGGGAAGCGTTTGCGGACGTGTTCCGCATTCAGGTGCGACAAATCCAAATAGACGTTCGGGTGTTGAGTGCGCTCCATGCAGCGGAAGATGGCCTGCGAAACCACGTCGCGAGTGGCCTTTTCCGCGCGCGGGTCTTCGGCGGGCATGAAGCGGTTGCCGTCCTTATCGAGCAGATAGGCGCCTTCGCCGCGAATGGCTTCGGTGATGAGCGAGCGGGCCGAGCCGGCCACGTAAAGCACCGTGGGATGGAATTGCATGAACTCCATGTCGCGAAGTTCCGCGCCGGCCCGCCAGGCGGCGGCCATGCCGTCGCCGGTGGCCACGGGTGGATTGGTGGTCTCGCGATAAACCATGCCCGTCCCGCCAGAGGCCAGGATCGTCTGCTTGGACCAGACCAGGAACTTCTGCCCACCGCGGCCCAGCACGGTGCCGACGCATCTTCCTTCGTGCACCAGCAAATCGAGAATGAAGGTCTCGTCCCAAATGCGCACATTGACCGCGTCCTTGGCTTTGGCGATGACGGCCCGCATCACTTCAAAGCCCGTGGAATCGCCGAGCGCATGGACAATGCGGCTGTGGCTGTGCCCGCCCTCGCGGGTCAAAGCTAATTCGCCATTTTCCAGGTCAAAGTGAACGCCAAAGTCGATCAGGTCCTTGATTTGCTTGGGCGCTTCGCGAACGACGTGCTCGACCACGGCACGATGGCACAGTCCGGCGCCGGCGGTCATCGTGTCTTCGACGTGATTCTCGAAGCGATCCTCGGGCGACAATACGCTGGCGATTCCGCCCTGGGCGTAGGTGCTGTTCGACTCGCGAATGCTGTCTTTGGTGACGACGAGCACGTCGATGCCGGCGGGAATCTCGAGCGCGGCGCGAAGGCCGGCAATTCCGGCCCCCACGACGAGGATGTCGGTGAAATAGTTGGGAACGTGTTTCGGGTCAAAGGAGACGAGGTACCTGTGCATGCAAGAAATTGTAGTCCGTGGCGCTGCGGTTCCGCCAGCGGACTACTTTTTCTTCGGCTGTTCGGCCAACCGCTTGGAGAACTCTCTGGCGGCGTCCTCGTATTCGGGCGGCGCGGAGCCGCTCTTGCCGGAGCGAAGGTGATCGAGGTCCTTGTCGGACGACACTTCAATGCGCTTGGGGCCTTGATTCAGGAATGATCCGCCTTCGCGCATTCCAGCTTCCAGGTCGCTCTTGTTGGGATTGGCCGGGTTCGTCTTCGCCTTCGCCAGGTTCTTCAGGTAATTATCCAGTTCTTCCGGCGTGATCTTGTATTTCTCGTACACCTTCTTGAGCGTCTCTTTATCGACGTTCTCCAGTTTCAAATCGCCGGAACGATCCTTGAAAGCCTGGTTCGGGTCGGTGATCTTGCCGGGGTCTTCGGGCGGCGCGCCGTTCCGATTGTTGCGGCTCCATTCCTTGGCGTTTTGAGCGATCTGCTGGGCAATCTGCTCGCGAGTCTTGGGATCGGCATCCTTCAACATCTGCTCGATCATCTTCGCGACTTCCTTATCGCCCTTGCCTTTCTGTGGCTCCTGATTCTTGCTGTCCTCGTTCATCTTCTTCAGCGACTCACCGATCTGCTTGGCGATTTCCTCGCGAGCTTTGGGATCGGACTCCTTCTTCATTTGTTCGAGCTTCTTGGCGATGTCCTTGCCGCCCTCGCCCTTTTTCGGATCCTGACTCTTGTCGCCTTCGCCCATTTTCTTCATCGCTTCGGCGAACTTCTTGGCGATATCCTCGCGTGTCTTGGGATTGGCTTCCTTCATCATCTGCTCGAGCATCTTGGCGATTTCCTTGTCGCTCCCGCCTTTCTGTCCGTCGCCCTTCTGGCCTTCGCCCTGCTTCGAACCTTGCTTCTTGGCCTCCTCGGCGACTTGTTTCATCATGTCGCCGAACTTCTTGTTGGCTTCCTCGCGCGTCTTTTCGTCCTTGCTGTTCATCTCGTCGCGTAGCTTGGCGAGTTCCTTGGCGGCCTCGCCCTTCTCGGAATTCTGGCCCTTGTTGGCCTCGTCCGTTTTCTTCATCATGTCGGCGAGTTTCTTGGCCGCTTCCTCGCGGGCCTTCGGGTCGTTGCCCTTCAAGTCTTCGGCGAGTTTAGCGGCTTCCTTGGCGGCGTCACCCTGGTCGGGATTCTGGCCCTTGTTGGCATCGGCCATCTCCTTCGCCATCTCCCCGAGTTTCTGACCGGCCTGCTCTTGGGCTTTCGGGTCGCCGTTCTTCATCTGCTCGGCGAGCTTGGCGGCTTCCTTGGCCGCTTCGCCCTGCTCGGGGTTCTGGCCCTTGTTGGCGTCGGCCATGTTCTTCATCATGTCGGCGACCTTTTGGGCAGCCTGCTCGCGCGTCTTCGGGTCGTTGCTCTTCAATTGATCGGCGAGTTTGGCGGCTTCCTTGGCCGCGTCGCCCTTGCCGGCGTCTTGGGACTGAGCCGGGTTGTTGCCTTGATCGGGCTTCGTCTCGGACTTGGCGGTCTCACCATTGCCCATGGGGTTTTTTGAATCGCCAGACTTGTTCTCCGCGGTCTTGTCCATGTCCTTTGGATTAGCGGCATTGCCCGACTTGGATTCGCCGTTTGGTTTGCCGTCGTTCTTGGCATTTTGGTCGGGCTTGGACTCGGATTTCTTTGCGGCTTGGCCGTCTTTCCGCTTGTTCTCCGCAGGCTGTTGTTGCGGCTGGTTGTTGGCGTGATCGCCGGTCTTGGCGTTGTCGTTCTTCGGCGGATTGTTTTTGGCCGTGGCGGGCTTGTTCGAATCATCGGGCTTGGGTTCAGACATGCCGCTTTCGCCCGACTTCGGATCCTTCGAATTCGGATCATTGGGTTTGCTGGGATCCTTCTGGTCCTTGGGCGCACCCTTCGCCGTGCCCGGCTGATTCTGCTGGGCCTTCGGGTCCATGTCGTTGCCGCCGCCCATCGGATTGTCCGCATTCTTGGGAGGCTGCTTTGATTCGCTGGCGCCCTTATCGCCGCCCTCCGGCGGCTTCTTCATCGGATCGCCCTTGCCGCTGGGATCCTGACTGCCCTCGCCCGGTTTCTTGTTTTCACCGTGCTGAGGCTGCTCGGGCTTGGGCGCCTGCTTGTTTTCGCCGGGCCCCTGACCGCCGTTCATGTTCTGGTCGGGCGCCGGTTTCATTTCGGACGGCTTGTTCTGTTCACCCGCGCCGTTTGGCTGCGGTTTGGGAGCACCCTCCGGTTCCTTCGGCTTTTCGTTCGGGTTTGGTGGATCCTGCGGAGCGGGCTTATCCTCGGCCTTGGGACTCTCGCCGGGCTTAGGCTCATTGGATTTTTCGGTCTGGCCTTCCTTCTTTCGTTGCTGCTCATCCAATTCCTTCTTGGCATTCTCGAGCGCCGTGTCTTTCTCCGACTTCGCGCCATCTTCCTTCTTCGGCTCACTGCCTTCATCGCCGGGCTTGTTTTCCGGTTTCTGGCCGGAATTCTGTTTGTTCTTCTCTCCGTCGTTCTTCTGGCGTTGCGCTTCCTTGATCTTTTCGATCTCTTTTTCTTTCTGATCCTGGTCGCGCTTGCGATCCTTCTGGCGATCTTCGTCCTTCGCGCTTTCGTTCTTACGATCCTTCTCGTGTTGCTTTTCTTGATTCGCCTTCTCCTGCTTGGCTTCGTTCTTCTTGTTATCGCGCTCTTCCTGTTTGTCTTTCTTGTCTTCGGGCGACAGCGCCTCGCGCACGATCGGATCGATCAGGCGGGCCTTGAAGTGCCGCGTGCTGCCCACCTGCGGGCGTGGGAAATCGAAATTGTCCTCGGCCTCCAGCCAATACTCGAGCACCATGCCAGTTTCCGGCTTGATGGGGATGCCGCCAGCACGCTTCAGTTGAGTGAAGTCGATGAAGTCCTTGTATTCGACGGTGCGCATGTATCCGCCGTTTTCGAGCTTGAAGTCTTTTTCAACTAGGTAGGGCTTCGGGTCGAGCACATTGCCGTCCAACTTCATGCGCAGCGTCATCTTGCTAATACCGAAATCGTCGTGCGCCACGCCTTCTAGCTTCAACATCCCATCCGACGGGATCTTCAAATCTTCCGAATCGGGTTTGGTCAAATCCTCGGGCTTCGTGAATGACACGTCCGGAATCTGATCGCGCAAGGCCTCGATCGCGTAAGGCAGCGGGTCGTTGTTCGATTCATCATCGACGGTAACAAACCGAATCTTGTACTTCGCGTCGCGCTCGATCACGAACCGGAAGCGCAAGGCTTCGGGTTGGCCGGGGACCAGTTCGGTGCGAATGGTCGTCTCTTTGCCGTCAGCCTCGATGCGCATCGTGCCGTCGCGCACCGTTCGATTCGCGAATGCGTCGAGCGTGACTTCGGTGCCGACGAAGTCCTTGATGTTCGGATCGATGTGATGACGAGGGTCCCAGCGAAGATAGGGCCGATACTTGAACGTGGTTTCGAAACGCGTCAGAGTCGGGGACGATCGGGTGTCAATGCGATACTCGGGCGTCGCATCATCACCGCCGGCGACCGTGTACCAAAACCCGTTATGCACAATGTGCGGCGGGACTAGGATTGACCATTCGGACTGCAAGTGCTTCGACTGTTCAAGCGGGAACATTTCATAGTTCGGATCTTCCGGATGGCGGCGCACCAGCAACCGCACCGAATCGGCTTTATCCACCGTGGGGATGCGGCCTTCCACGTTGACTGTGACTGTTAGGGCTCGGTGTGTCGAGACGGTGGCGTTGCCATCGAGTGGACTGACCATCGAGATCCGGGTTTGCTTGGCAATCGCCTTGTGAGCGAACGGCGAAAACGTGCGGTCGAGCAAGGAGCGGAACTGATCCGGCCGAAGCACGCCAAACATGATCAGGAAGGCCACGACCAGCACCGCGGTTGCCGAACCGAGCCACACCAGCGAATTGCCGCGGATGGCTTGCTGCACGTCGGATTCTTTCAAATCCTCGGCGGCTCGCTGGCCAATCGCGCTCAACACGCCGGGCGGAAGATCGTCGTCGTGCAGGTCGAGCCAGTTCACGAGGCTGTTCTTGGCATCGGGCACGGTTTGCTCGACTTGAACGGCGGCGTAGTACGGATTGACAGTTCGGCGCAACGGGCGCAGCAACACGAACCAACCGTATGCGGCCGCGAAGGCCAGATAACCGAACAGCGCGAATTGCCGCACCAGTTGCGGAAGGTTGAGCCATTTGTCGAGCAGCATCATCGACAGGCCGAAGACCAGCGTGATGACTACGAGGCCAAGTCCGGCCCGAGCCAAGTCGACGAATTGCACGCGCCGCGTGGCCCGCGACAACTCCTGCTTGACGAACTGTTCATATCGGTTGAGCGTGGATTTAGCGGGCTCTTGAACGGTGGCCATGACGGCTCCAGACAAATTGGCGCAACGCTTCCTGTTGGGTGAATTATACCCGACCGATTGGGAATCCGCCCCACTATTATCTAATTCGTCGAGATTCAGGTTCGTTGGCGATCTTGAGCGAAAAAAGGGTGAATTGTCAAATCGCCAGCCTCATTCCGAGCGTTCCGCCAGGGTTGATTCGATC
>JBGQCZ010000077.1:0-11803 GCA_041495645.1 Gemmataceae bacterium
AGACCCGGGCCTTCACCATGCTGAACTTCCTGGCCCTGCGCAAGAAAGCCGAGGCGGCCCTGATCGAGCGGTTGTTGAAGTACGTCGACGCCGGCATCGCCAGCGAAGGCGAGCGCTCCGCGTGGAAAGGCGCCAAGCACCGCTTGCTGATCGGGCTCGACAAGCCGAAGGAACTGGAACAGGACCTGCGCAAGTGGGTGGCCGCCGACAAGAACACGCAGCAGTGGCGGTTGCACCTCGCGTTCCTGCTCGCCGAGTTGAGCAAGCTCGAAGCCGCCGTCACGGAAATGGAAAAGGTGGAAGCGGCCGACGAGCTTGGCCCATTGGCCTACCGCACGCTGGCCGATTGGTACATGGTGCTGAACAAGAAGGACAAGCACAACGAGGCCATGCTGAACCAGTACAAGACCACGGAGGAGTCTCTACTGAGCCGCCGGATCGAGATGATGTTGCGGCCGTGGATGTACGGGGGCACGCATTTGCCGAGCGAACTCGATGCGGAAGTGATGCGCATGTTCGCGGTGCTGTTCGAGAAGTCGGCCTATCCCGCCAATTACGTCTACCAATTGCAGCGCTTCTACGAGGCCTGCCGCGATTTCCGCCTGCTCGCCGTGCTGGCCGATTCGGTCGTCGGTCAAACGCCGGTGAAGGTTTATCCGTTCCTGCAAGCCTTGAACGGGATCATGAATCAGATTCAGGACGAGGCGACGGTCGATGAACTGATGGGTCAATTGAAGAAGACGCGCGACAGGGCCAAGACGGCCGTGGACAAGCGGGCGCTGGACCTGCTGGAAATGCTTACGCAACGGCGGGCGGCGGAATTGAAGAACCAGCCGGGTCCGCACGGCGACAAGGCTCTCGAAGCCCTGAAGCGGGCCTTCGACCGCGACTGGGCGCCCGGCGAACAAGTGCTGATGGCCGGCATGCTCCACACTCTTGGCCACATCGCTTACGATCCGCTCGCCAAGGAACAAGTCCGCGAACTCGAATGGCTGTACCAGCAGCAGAAAAAAGGCACGTTCGACCGACTGGTCGTGGGTGCTCACCTCGGGCGGATCAATTACGGGTACGGCCGCAAGGCCGAGGCCGTCGACCTGATCGAAGCCGAACTGGCCGACTTCCAGGCCGCCAACAACGGCGTCCTGCCGGTTTCGGCGAATGATGCGATCGTGTCGTTCGTGCAATTCCTGCAGCAGGACATGCACCACACCCGCGGTGAGAAGTTCCTGCTGGAGCAATTGAAGCGCCCGGCCAACGCGGAGCAGAAGTATTTCCTCGTCGAGCGACTGAACACGCTCTACCATCACGCGTTGTCCCAAGGCGGTGAAGTATCGCTCGGCAAGGGCCAAAAGCTCTATGCGGCGCTGGAGAAGAAGTTGCGCCTCGATTGCGTGAATCAGGAACCGTACAAGCAGTATCGCATGGTCCAGATTCTGTGCGAGGTCTATGCCACGGCCAACACGCTCAAGCTGGACGACTGGAAAGACGACTTGCGGAACTTCGCCTGGAAGTTCCTGCCCGAAGTCCTCAAGCACCAGCACAATTACTACGACTCGATCGTGCAGCAAGTCTCGACTTCGGTCTTCAATCTGCTCGGCGCCTATTCGGCCATCGAGTTCGTGCTGGATCGCATCGAAAAGGAGCCGGCCTGGTTCCGCCTCAACAATCAGGACGGCTGGTCGCGCTACGGCCACAGCCTCGCCTACTGGCGAACTTTGGCCAAAGACCTTGGCGCATTGGAACCGCGTTTACTCAAGCTCACGCTGGCCGAATTGCGGCTCGATCTGGAAACGCGCCAGGCCCGCAACCGGCAAATGTACTATCGCCACAACTCGTATTACTGGTCCGAGAAGGAACCGGAGTTCGTCAAGGTGGCCGAAGAGGTTTACGCCAAGCGCAAGGACTCGGGCGAATCGGTCAAGTACATCGCCGAGTATTTGTTCCATGGCGTCGGTCAGAAGAGCCGAGCGATCGAGACTCTCTATGCCGCTCTGGAGCGCAAGCTGTTGGACGAAGGCGGCGAATCGCAGCTTGTGCAGTATCTCCGTCTCGAAAACCGGCACCCGGAAGCGATCAAGCTGCTGGTGTCGCTCGTCGAGCGCCAGCCGGGGAATCTCACCTACCGCGTCTGGCTAATGAACTCGTACTTCCACACCAAGCAGAGCAAGGAACTTCTCGCGGCGTTGAAGAGCGCGCACGAATATTTCCATCTGGAAAAGCGCTGGGGCGAGGGCCCGTGCGCCACGCTGGCCGCGTCGTGCCTGGAGAATGAACTTTGGTCGCAATCGGCGGATTATTACAAAGAAGCGATTCCGCTGCGTCAGCGGGCGTCGCGCAATCGCGGCATCGGCGACGGGCAGCTTTCCGAGTATTATTCGCAGCTTGCCCGCGCCTATGGCAAGCTGGGCCGGACTGGCGACGCCGTGGACGCGGCCAGTGGGGCGATCGTCGCCTGGTCGAACGATATCAACCAGCGGCAGCATTACTTGAATCGGTTGATGGAAGTGTTGGCGGAGGCGAAAGATCTGGATGTCTTCGTCGGCCAGCTCGACGCCAAGGAAAAGGAAAGCGGCCAGGGTGTGCCGGTGATCCGCAAAGCGCTGGGCAAGGCGTATCAGGCGCGCAATCGCTTCGATAAAGCCATCGTTCAGTACCGTGCGGCCGCCGAGTTGCAACCGGAAGACTTCGAAACGCACGACTTGCTGATCGCCTGCTACGATCAGGTCAACGACAAAGCGGGTGCAGTGGCCGCGACGATTGAGGCCTTGCAACTCGCCCGGCGAAACCTGGCTCTTTACCAGAAACTCGGCGATCGCTACGCGGCGCTGAAGGACGCCAAGGAATCGGAGCGGGCTTACACGTCGATCGTCGAGATGCAGGCGAACGAGGCCGAGGCGCACGCGATGCTGGCCCAGGTGCGTCAGCGGCAGGACCGCTGGGAGGAGGCGATTCCGCATTGGCAGCACGCCGCTGCGATGCGAGCGCTCGAACCGACGAACCTGATTGAGCTATGCAAAGCGCAGATTCACCTGAAACAACGGGACAAGGCCGAGGAAACGCTGCGCAAGCTTGACAAGGCCTGGCCGACACGTTTCGACAATCTGCGCGAGCAGATCCGGGCCTTGCGGCAACAGTTGCCCCAGGGGGATAAATAAGAATTCACCGCGGAGAACGCAGAGGGCGCGGAGAAATCCTCCGCGCCCTCTGCGCCCTCTGCGGTAAGTTCTTGGGATCAAAAGCCAGTGAATCTTCGCATTTGCCAGATCCTTCATCTCGACGTATGGTTGTAGCAGTTTTCCCGCCTGATTCGAAACGCAGGCCCGCCCCATCGGCAGGATTTCATGACTACGCCTATCCGCGCGGAAGCGCGTCCCGATAATCGGGCCGCCGCCCATCGCTCGTTGGGCCAGTCCGACACGGTTCGGATGTCGGCCCGGAATCAGGCGTCCGGCCCTGCCGCTCAAGTCCTTCAGCAACTAGTGAAGATCGGCCTGATTACCGAGGAAAATCTCGACGGCTTCACGCGCTTTCACGGCGACCGGCTCGCGGAATTGGACTCCACGGAAAAAATCTGCCGCGCGCTCGTCACCGCCGGCCAGCTCACGAATTTCCAAATGCAACGGGTCGTCGCCGGCCATTTGCACGGTCTGGTGCTGGGCAATTACCGGGTACTGGACAAGATCGGCGGCGGCAGCGTCGGCGTGGTTTATCTGGCCGAGCACATCCATCTGAAGCGGCGCGTCGCCATGAAAGTGCTGCCCACCGACAGCTCTTTTCCCGCTTCGGTGTTGCATCGCTTCTACAGTGAAATGCGCGTGCAGGCTCAATTGAACCACCCGCACATCGTCACCGCCTACGACTCGGGGTTCCTGCTGCCGCAAGATTCCAAGGGCCAGACGCTGCATTACCTGGCCATGGAACTCCTCGACGGCGACCTCGAGGAATACGTCTTCGAAAACGGCCCGCTGCCCATCCCGCAAGCGTGCGAATGGATGCGGCAGGCCGCGGTGGGGTTGCAGGCCGCCCACGACCACCACCTAATTCACCGCGACCTGAAACCATCGAACATCCTTCGCACTGATACGAATCAGATCAAACTGGTCGATTTCGGCCTGGCCCGCGAATTCACGAGCAATCGCACCGAGCCGCGCTGTCTGCTCGGCAGCGTGGAATTCATGCCGCCGGAGCAGAGCCTCGATCCGTCGACGGTGCGCGAGCCCGCGGACGTGTACGGTTTGGGCGCAACTCTATTCTGGCTGCTGACCGGGCACACGCCGTATCCGCGCGACGACAGCGTGGCCGTGGCGCTGCGGCGCTTGCAAGTCGAGCCGCCGCGGCATTTGCGCCACTTCCTGCCAGACGCGCCGATGGAACTGGACGATTTGATCGCCCGCATGCTGTCGCGCAACGCCGACCAGCGGCCGGAATCGGCGCGGGCGGTCATGCAGGCGCTGGCCCGCTTCGCGGCGCCGGGCGCCTCGCGCTGGGACGTATCGGTCCTCGAAGCAGCCCCCGTCGAGACGGCTGATGGCTCGCCAAACGCCGCGGCCAGGTCTTGGGGCGTGATGATCCTCGACGACGACGCCAACGTGCGCAAGACCATGCGCGCGCTGATCGAATCGCTCGGCTGTGTCGTCTACGAAGCCGAGGAACCGATCACGGCGATGGAGTTCATCAACACCAAGCCGATTGACTTGATCCTGCTGGACCTGAATCTGCCGGGCATTCACGGTTACGACGTGTGCAAAGCGCTGCGGGCGCATCCGCCGCGGGCCCATCTGAAAATCGTCGTCGCGTCGGGAATCGGCGGGCCGGACGAACTGACCACCGCGCTGGACAACGGCGCCGACGACTTCATCGCCAAGCCCGTCCCGCTTACCGAACTGGCGGCACGCGTGCAGCACAACCTGCGGCTCAAGGGCGCTCAGGATCGACTCGATCAACTCGCCCGCCATTTGATGACCGTCAATAAACATCTGGAACACTCGCTGCAAACGCGCGATCGCGACGCGCGCCGCACCGAAGACGCCATGCTCTTCGCCATCGCCAAGCTCGCCGAGACCCGCGAGATCGGCACCGGCAGCCATTTGCGACGCTTGCCAAAGTTCGTGGGCCACTTGGCGGAGCAGCTGCGCAAAGACACGATTTGGGCCGGCTTGATTGACCGCGCCTTCATCGAAAACGTCGAACGCTGCGCGCCGTTGCACGATGTCGGCAAGGTCGGTCTTCCGGATGAATTGGTGCTCAAAAACGGACCGCTCACCGAAGACGAGCGCCGCATCATGGAAACCCACACCACGCTGGGTTCCGACTTAATTGACCTGATCGGCAAGGAATACGGGCAATCGCTGGAGTTCTTGAACGTGGCGCGGGCCATCGTGCGCCATCACCACGAGCGCTGGGACGGCCGCGGTTACCCGGACCGGCTTTCCGGCGAAAACATTCCGCCGGCAGCCCGCCTCTTCACCCTCGCCGACGTCTACGATTCGCTCCGCCGCGACCGCCCGCACCGCTCCCCCATGTCCCACGCCCAGGCCACCAAGGTCATCCTCACCGAGTCGCCCGGTCTGTTCGACCCCGGCGTCCAAAAAGCCTTCGGCGCCTGCCAAGCCGAGTTCGCGCAAGTCTACGACTCGATCCGGGATTGAGATTGCCCGCGCCGCTTGACCGATCCCCATACAAATGCAATGGGCGAACCAAGCTCATTCCGCGCGCACGAGCATGATCGATCTTCCGGAACCGTTGTTCGAAGCCAATTTGCACGAGCGCAAAGTCTGCCTGGTGTGCGCCCGGAAGCACGCCGAAATGGTCCTGCGCACGACTACCACGGAAGTCGTGCCCGTCTGCGGCGACTGCTCGATCGATTGGAACATCTACGGCTACGAGATTCTCAAGCGGATCAAACCGGGGCAGCTCGTTAAGCGTCTGTTGCTGTTCAAGTTACTGCGCCCGTTTCAGCGGCCGTCGGCGCGGACGATTTGGCGCGACATCGATGGGCTCAAGGCGTGGGCGGGAAAAATGAAGAAATGGATGAAGTAACGCCGAGTCATTGGCCGGTGCCAGCACACGATTGCGGCACCAGCTCTATTGGAGTGCCGGCGTTGGCCGCGCATTTGTTCGCTTACACTTCAATTTTATCGCTATAACCTTAATTCAAGAAAACATCAGAACTTCTCTTGCAGTCGGCCCGCCCGCGGTTTAGCATTGAGTCGTTCATTTCGGAACTCTCCAACCTGGATGGACACTATGAAGCGCCGCCCCTTTTGCTTTCCACTCTCGGTCGAACGCCTTGAAGACCGCGATGCCCCCTACGCGCTGCTGGCCGGCATCGACGATCCACTGGGCAGCCCGCTCGCGGGCGACGCGACTACGCCCCAGCTTACTTCGTTTCTCGGTGATAACGCGGCACTCGACAATCATTTGAACCAACCAGCTCCGCAAATTGATAACGCCGATCCGCCGAGCGAACCGAATCGGGTTCCCGCTTTGGAGCCCGTGAACGACGAACCCCCAAGCCATCCACTCGCCTCGCCGTTGGATTCCGCCGGCGCGCTGAAAGACCCGCTGTTCATGATCTCGTCCGACATGATCCAACCATCGGAAAGCACGGGCAGCGATTCGTTTACTGCCGCGAGCAATTCCAACGGAAGCGGAGCCGGTTCTTCTGTAGCCGGGCTCTCCGAGCCCGGCCCGGCCTCGCAGAGGCCGGCTACAGAAGCCCCGGCCTCGCCGAGTCCTACAACCGAAGATCAACCGGCACCCATCCTGCCCGACGATGCCGACGGCGTATCTGCGCAGACCGAAGCGATGGGACCAAATCACGGCGACGGCAACCGAGACGGTATCCGCGATGCGGTCCAAGACGACGTGACTTCGCTGCGTGCCAGCTCGGGTGGCTCGTTCGTTACCGTGGATGCGATGGGCCACACTCTGACCAACGTCCGAGCGATTGCCACTCCCTCCCAAACCACGCTTGCTCAACAGGGCCTCGAAAATGTGAATTTGCCGTACGGCATGTTTGGCTTCGAAGTGCATGGCGTGCAACCCGGCGGCGCAGCCGAGGTGAAACTGTTCCTCCCCGAAGGATTCAACTCAAACAGCTATTACAAGCAGGATTCAACGGGCGCCTTACAGCACTTCGACTTCGACGGCACGACGGGAGCCCTCTTCAATGGCAACGTCGTAACATTGCATGTGGTCGATGGTGGCCGCGGCGACGCCGACGGCGTGGCCAACGGCACCATCCTGGATCCCGGTGGCCCCGGCGATCCACCGGGTGGTGGTGGCGGCGGATCCGGCGGGCCACCGACCGCCACGGACGACAACTACGCCGCCATGCATGACCGGCCGTTGGTCGTCTATCCTGACGGACTACGTGCAAACGATATCACCTCGGCCGGTACGGAGCCAATTGTGGTCTTGGTTTCAGGGCCGCTACACGGGAGCGTGGATTACGCGGCTGGAGACGTGTCACTGCCCGGAATTGGCGCGTTCCAGTATACACCCGCGTCATTGTACGTCGGGACGGATTCATTCACCTACAAACTAGTGGACGGTGATTACGAGAGCAATGTAGCCACCGTCACCATTGACGTAACGAACGCAGCCCCTACCGCCAGCCCTGACAATTATTCAATAACTGAAGACCAACGATTGACGGTGTACGCCTATCAAGCTCCCATCGCACCCGACGGCAGCGGTCTGGGCGACGCCACACCGTTCTCTGCAGGAATGTTGAAGGTCGGGCCTGAGGGGGGATGGTACGGTGTGTCCAATAATCACCCGCTGCTCGAAAACGACGCCGACAGCGACTTGGACGTGCTTCGCGCCGTGCTCCTCACCGACGTGTCACACGGCAAGCTCGCGCCTTATGACGACGGCAGTTTCGTCTACACTCCCGATTCGAATTTCGTGGGCGGTGATACGTTCACCTACACGGCAACGGATGGGATTGCCGATTCATCGCCAACAATCGCCACGATCCATGTCACAGCCGGTGCCAATCTCGACCTGGACGGCCGCGACATAACCACCGGTTCGCGATGGATGACCGAAGGCGAGGAGCAAGCTTATGGACTTGGAGTAAGCACTACCTCAACGGGGGATATATTGGCCCGCGCCCCGCGCCCACCAAGCACCGGATCGGGGTGGCAGTTGACCACCCGCGAGATTCACTTTGACCCAACCACACTGGCGGTTGGCGGCGGCAGCGGGTCGCCAAACGGGGTCATCAACCTGCTGGGCTCAAGCGGCGACGTCATCCTCGGAGTTTCAGCTCTTCACGACATCACCGACCCGTCGGCGCGCTGGCTCTCGAGCGTCACTTACCTGAGCGGTTGGTTTAATCCGAACCTCGGCATGGGGACGCAAGAGTTGGTAACGATGGAGGTCGGTCCGAAGGTCGTTTTCGAAACGATTGATGTTACCACCGACCACGGTGTCCTGCTTGACAACGCGGTGGACCCTCTGAGTACCAAGGACGCGAAGCGATTCCCCAATGTCGAAGTGGACTTCGCCAAAGGGTACACTGCTGCTTTCAGCCAGACCATTGGAACTCAGCTAAAGGAGACGATCACTTATTCCACCTCGGGCTTCCCGGCTGGGGCCACGTTGGCGGGACAGACCGAAAAACGGGCTAATCCCGCCGGGTTCCCCTGGCTGAGCGCGACCTTCACCCTGCAGACGAAAGTCAACGGCGCAGCCGTCCAGGTGTCGCTCGGCAACATCTCAACGAACGAAATCGGTAATTTCCGCATAGACACGCACTACCGAGGAGTTATCACCTTCGCGGACAATTCCACGGGTGCAACAGGTTGGACGGACGTAGATTACATACCGTTCCTTACCTACGGAACGCCCAAGAACCCGGCGAACGTCGACGAATTGAAGCCGACCTGGATTCGAATGAGCATCGCTTCACCGGTCTTGAAAAAAGCCTTTGCAGAGGCAGTGACGCGCCGCGCCGCCATCGCTCCACCCCAGACTGGCATTCCAAAGCCAGAGCAAATTGTGCTAGAAACCCTTCGCCAACACGTGTTCGCACTTAATAACCCGATCGTGGGCAATCTCGGTTGGGCCGCCGCATGGAAGGTGCCGTACTACTGGACCAACAAGTATCGCGTCAAGGTACTGAATCCTGCGAACTATGTCGTGGGTGGCGATTGCTTCTCAGGTGCGGTCTTCACGGTGTTCGCCGACAATATCTTCGGAGTATCGGACACGATTGAGCACAAGGAATACGCCTCCAAGTCGATCGCCCAGTCGACGACAGCAGTGGAATGGAGCACAGTGAAGGGCGACGACTACCGGGAGAGCCCGAAAAACCGCCCGTTCAATGGCCAAAACGTCGCGCAGATGCTGGGCATGTGGGACAGCGGGAACAACTTCAATTTTCTTGAGGCCACCGTGGTCTGGTCTGACCCTACCAAGACGTACTACTTCCCATCGGGGATGCAACAGAACACAAAAGTCTTTTCCAACAAGGATGACGTCTTGTCGGTTTTCGAGTCGTTTGGCTATGGTGTGCTCATAGTGGACCGCACAACTGCCAGCGGTAGCCGGGCGCAGATAATTCCCAACCCCCAAGGCCAGCAAGACGTGAACCAGTTCAAGACATTCAACCTGCCTCGTCCAACAGGATTGAACCTCTACCAGTGATGCGGCGGCGTCCAGCTTGCATGGCCGTTGGCAGGGGGTTGCTCTCCAATTGTTGACAGGAGGTCGTCGGTGACTCGGATAGTTCTTGTTTGCCTTTTTTTGGTTTCCTGCTGCGCGTACGCGGAACCGCCTGTCCCGTTGCCCCCCGGGGCGCCGCTCGCGAGCCGCCAATCTCGGCCTGCCGTCGTGCAGGGCTCAGATTGGACCAGTTGCAAATATGTCCATCCATTGGACGGCAAGGAATATCGGGGTTATGTCCGCATCGCCTCCGCAACCGCGCGGCGCTCCGAAAATAGTAGTCTCACTAAGCATACGCTTCGATTCGATGACACAGGTCGGCTTGAGATTCAAGAAGCAGACGACGGGTGGCCCGATGTTACTTTCGAACTGCTCCAAGGCAAATCACCTGACCACGCGCTGGAGTTTAGGGGGCGTCCTGAATTAACCGCGCTCATTTCTGGACAAGCCTCTAATAAACGAATGGATACCATCAAGGTTCGAACAAGTTATGAGATTCGAGTCGGCCGAGTGAGTTACTTTGACCTGAACGGCGACGGGGTGATCGACTGCTGGGTGGACTGCAGCCGGGACGAATCGCCTTCTGTCATCGAACGGCGTTCTTTCATCATGTTCGAGGGCCGCGTGCTTGAGGTAGAGTACTTCGTGACGCCGTTCCCAAAGCTGTTGGAACGCAACGATCCCCCGGTCAGCGCACCAATGCTTGCGGTCATTCCAATGGCATGGGCTGACGAACGAAAGAACCGGTACGATTTCATCGACGGGAAATGGAGCGCGGAGAATCGCCAGTCCCTTCCTCAAACGCCGGGAAACAAATCGCTCGTCCCGCCCGAGCATCCCAAGCTTCGCCAACTTGGACGGGAGTGGATCAAAGTCAAGACTGTTCATGCGACGGCCCCGGGCGATCCGACGGCTCCACCGATTACTGAGGAGCGGACATCGTATGTCCGCCCAGGGGCCAACGTCTCGTACCGCAAACAGGACGACGATAAGACTCGTCACACTCTGATGCTCGATCACGGCGGCGGGCTGGATGTTTATGAGCACGACGACAAGTCCGCCCTCACCGTCGAATTGATCGGGAAGAAACCAACTGACCGAATGTTTTACTTCAATCGGCAAGTGAGTGAAAATGGAGCGCCAACGCGACACGAATTGAGTTTCGGTCCCGTCAGCTATTTCGACTTGGACGGCGACGGGATGATCGATTGCTGGGTGGATCACCGCGGCAACGGGCCGAAATCGTTTATCCTGTTCGAGAGCCAAGTTGTTAGGGTAGAACACTCAAACAGCCCATTCCAGAAGGTCACTGCCATCAGGCCCTTGGTGTGGGGCGAGGGCCGGCAAGTACAGTACGAGTTCCACGGCGGAAAGTGGTCCGCCACAAAGCGGTGAGAATTGGCCACGCAGAAGCTGCGCGCGGTCTTGGTCAATCGAGCACCATTTTCGCTTGAAACCGGTCAAATCGTCGCCAAGATCTAGCGGTTTGCGTCGCGATGCGCGGCGCTGTCTCGCGATTTTGCCAACTTGACCATTTGTATACAAATCATCACTATTTCGATCAACATTCCTAAGGCGCACGAATTGGGCGCGCCCGGGCTTGCGCCCTTGCACCCTTACGGTTTTCCAAGCGGGAGACGCGGGTTTTGCCGGCGGCGGGTCGCGGTTGGCGGCCTGAGAGGCGTCTTGGCGTCCGCGAATCTTCATTTTTCATCTGGACAGTTCGGCCCTTCCGCGTTATGGCCCGCTCCTCTTACGAACGCACGGGGAACCCAATTAAGCCGGCTGAAGTGAACGGGGGGAACGTTCGCGGAAGTTGGGTTGAGTGGGAGTGCGGGCGCACGAGAGAGCGCTGGGGTAATTCCGCCCGTAATTGCTTAAGGGCGGGTGAACAGAGCGCCGATGACGGATGACGTGCGGGTCTGTCCAGACTCGCCACGGATGGGGGTTGGCAAGCCAAATACTGACGCTGGCAGATTCGACCGAAACAGGCACGAGCCCGTAACGATTCGGACCAGGCCAAGGTCCACTGAGTTATCGGAAGGGAAGCCGCCTCGCGACACCGACTTCTCCGGAAGGCGGGCAAGCGGGGAAGGACTTCGGTCGGACGTTTCCGGGGGAACGGGTC
>JBGQCZ010000078.1:0-11766 GCA_041495645.1 Gemmataceae bacterium
CCGCTGCCGCCCGGCGCGCCGGCGCCCAAGAAGTTGCCGAGAACGATTACTCCGGAGCGTACATCCGCATCGCTTTATCAAGAGGCCGTGAGCTTCTATCGGATCGGTGACATGGCCGTGGCCCTGGACCTTTTGACTGCCGCGGTCGAGCGCGATTCGCAGGATGCCGCCATTTGGTACTACAAGGCCTTGGCCGAACAAGCGATGGGCGACGTGGCCGAAGCGAAGGAATCGGCCCGACGCGGCGCAGCTTGTGAGTTGCTCAACCACGATGGCGTGGCACAACTCGGCCTGGCCCTGGAACGAATCCAAGGCGACGACCGCCGCTTCCTGCGCTCCATGTCCGCCGACTTGACGGTCGAAAGCGCTCGGCAAATCGCGGCCGCCCCGGTAAAAACCAAGCGAGCCATCGCGACAAAGTAGATCTCAACCACAAAGACACCAAGGCACAAGGAAGACAATTGCATTGTCTTCCTTGTGCCTTGGTGTCTTTGTGGTTGAGATCTACTACTCGACTTCGATCTTGAAGGCGCTCACTTCAGCATTTCTTTCAGGTCTTTCTCGATCGCTTCGGCCCAAATGGTGTAGCCCTTTTGCGACAGATGCAAAAAGTCGGGCATGATGTCCTTGCTCAGCGTTCCATCTTTTTCCAGGAATTTTTCGCCGATGTCGAGATATTTGACATTCTTACCGTCGAGCTTGGCGATGATCTCATTTGTCTTCTTGATCTTGCCCCGATAAGCATTCGCGGCCTCGGCGCCTCGCGGGAAAATACCCAGCAGCAAAATCTTAGCGTCCGCGTGCTGTTTTTGAATCTCCTCGACGATGGCCTTCACGCCCACGGCGATTTCTTGCTCGGTGTTTCCCCCGGCCCACTCCTTTTTCGAATCGCCCATGTTGTTGGTACCGATCATGATTACGAACGCCTTGGGCTTGTAACCTTCCAGTTCAGCGTTTTGAATGCGCCACAAAACGTGCTGCGTGCGGTCGCCACCGATGCCGAGATTTAGCGCGTTCAGCGGGGCGATGTGCCCCTTCCACGCGGTCTTGCCGCGCCAGCCGTCGGTAATCGAGTCGCCGAGAAAAACGACATCGATCTTGCCGTCCATCTTCTTGATGTCTTCGAGAAACCTTTCGTGCCGTTTCGGATCCTTTTGGGAGGCAACGGCGGCGGTGTTCGGTTTGTCGTCCGCGTTCAGCGGAGCGATGAAAGCGGCGGTCAGCGCCGCGAACAGGAGCATTCGCGTCAACATGAGAGTGATCCTTTCCTGCGAGAGGGACAAAGGTGTGAATCGGGTGTCGGGGAGTGAATCGCGGTCTTCGGAGCCGCACGGATGAGTTTACGCGAGCGGCCATGAAGTGCCAGCGGATTCCGGTTGCCCGACTGCTCCCCAATCATTGCCAAACTCGCCCGACACTTCGAGCAGCAACTTACGCCATGATCGCTCGGATCGGCTCGCCGTAGTCCAGCTCCAGGCGCTTGCGGCCGGGCACTTCCAAACGGTGCGGGTCGAGGCCCATCAAGTGCAGGACCGTGGCGTGGATGTCGGTCACGTAGTGCCGGTCCTCGATCGCGTGGAAGCCGATCTCATCGGTCTTGCCGTGAACCACTCCGCCTTTGATGCCGCCGCCGGCCAGCCAGGCGCAGAAGCCTTGCGGATGGTGATCGCGACCGTCGCCTTGAGCGCCGGGTGAGCGGCCGAACTCGGTGCCCCAAACCACGATCGTCTCGTCCAGCAATCCGCGGCGCTTCAGGTCTTTCAGCAAGCCTGCGATCGGCTTATCCACTTGCGTGGACAGCTGCGTGTGGTTTTGTTTGATCGCGCCGTGAGCGTCCCAGGCCCCGCCGCCGCCGCCGCCGTGAAACACTTGCACGAACCGCACGCCGCGCTCGACCAACCGCCGCGCGCCCAGGCACAACATGCCGAACGGCCGCGTCTCGCCTTTGTCCATCCCGTAAAGCTGCTTCGTCGCTTCGGTTTCCTTTTCCAGTTGCATCACTTCCGGCACCGCCGTCTGCATGCCGTACGCCAACTCGTACGACTTGATGCGCGCTTGCAACGCCGGGTCATCCGGATAATCGACTCCCGACAGCCGGTTGAGCCGACCGAGCAGGCCGTATTGCGCTTCCTGTTCCTTAGCGGTCACGCCGTGCGGGGCAGCCGAAACAAACGGCAACGGGTTATTCGGATCGACATTCAAACGAACGCCGGCATATTGGGGGCCGAGATAGGCGGCTCCGTGCGTCCATTCTCCGCCGCAACAATCGCCGGTCGGCACGCCCAGCACCACATATTCGGGCAGATTCTGATTCAGCGTGGCCAGGCCGTAGCTGGCCCACGAGCCGACCGTGGGATAGGCCCCTTCGCGAACGTGGCGGCCGGTGTGAAACTGCAATTGCGCGCCATGATCGTTGTCGGTGGTCCATAACGAGCGCACCACGGCCAGATCGTCGGCGCAGGTGCCGATGTTTTGGAACCAATCGCCGACCATCAATCCCGATTGGCCATACTTCTTGTGCCCGGTGTTGAGCGCCATCAAGACTTTGCGATTACCGTGCGCCGGATTGCCCGACACCACATTCAGTTTCTTCGGATCGGCCGCATCTTTGTAAGGCGTCTGTTCGATGGTCTTGCCGGCGTATTTCGTCAGTTCCGGCTTCACGTCGAAACTCTCGACATGGCTTACCCCGCCGCACATGAACAGCCAAATCACCGACTTCGCCTTGGGCCGATGATGCGCCACGCCGTCGGCGCGAGCTTCGCGGCCCAACATGGAGGCGAGCGCCAAACCGGTGAAACCCATGCCGGTGTCGGCCAGGAACGAGCGGCGCGTGACGCCGGAGCAGCGATGCGATTGGTGGGACATGCGAACCTCGGAGCCGAATGCAGGCGGGATAGTAACAAGATTACCCGATTTGCGGGCGAAGGCCAAGGAGTTTGGCGGAGTCGTTGGCATCATGCCTTCCAAGATCGGATCTCTTTCGCCATCAGGCCAAAGCCATCCGGGAATTCCGTTTCAATGCGATTGATGTCGGCGACGATTCGCTTAGCTTCGCGAACGGCGCATTCGGTTTGAAATTCCAACGAGGGACGAGCCGTTCCGTACACGAGTTCCTTCAGCTTCGATCTCGTGAATGGTTTCTTCCCGTCTTTGACGGCCACTCGCCAAGCCGCTTCACCAACTTGATGTTCTTTGCCGACGAGGTACCAAGCCTCGACCGTCGGCACCGCAAGGCCGATTGCTACCCTGAGCGGTGGCAGGTGGGTCCTTGGTTTCAACTGATTCTGGGCCGACTGATTATCTTGCGGGCGTCGCAAAGCCGACAGCCCTTTCCGCCACCTTCTTTATGGCTTGAATCGTGTAATTCCGTGTCATCGCAATCGACCGCGACCACAAGCGCTTCCGCATCGGAATGCCAATGAACTCCGCAGAAAACTCCGTGAAGCGCCCCCAAAACGCTTGTTACGCCGTGACCCTCCAAGTCCAAGTTGATCGGTTCCGGCGCTGCACCGAGGATACCCTCAGCAAACACAGCCATCGCCGCCTGATCGGCGCGCGACTCGCCGTAGAATCCAATCTTCATGGCTTCACCGAGACTCCGCCCAGCACGCCGCTGTACCACACTTCGCTCAGCGGCGAATCGCCTAGCATGTCGTCGAAATGCTCGATTTCAGACAGCCGCTTGAATTGCACTTCGAGGCCTTCCTTTTGCGCCAGAACGACTTCCTCGGGATGGTCGCGGTACAAATCGAGCAAGTACGGCGAGTGCGTCGTAGCGATGACCTGTATGGGGGGGCGAGTTTCGCCGCAGCTTTCAGGGTTGCTGAGGCGGTAAAGCGCGTCCTGAAGATGTCGAAGCAGGCGCGGATGGAGTCCGCGGTCGATTTCTTCCAAGCCGATCAAGGAGGGCGGATCGGGCAAGTAAGCGAGGGTCAATAGGGCGAGGGCGATAAGTGTGCCTTGTGATAAGTCTCTTGCTGGAATGTTGTGTCGGCCCTTCACCGTGCGTAAAGAGATCCCTTTGAATCCCTGTTGCGGCTTGTCGAACATGATGTGGTCGTATTCCGGTAGCCATCGCCGCATTTCATCAAGGAGCAACTCCCACCTGTCTGGATGATTATCTTTCAGGTCATCCAGAACGGCGGCCAATCCCCTGCCATTGAATTGCAGAGGGCCTGAGCTAACGGGAAAAGGTTCAGCTATCGCAGCGGCGTCAAGCGTGAAGAACTGCATCCGAGCGAGCCACTTTGAAACGCGCCTTCCAAGCTTAGAATCAAGGGCTGTCTCATTTTCGAATTGCAGGTGCTGAGTTACAAGGTCGTCTGGAGACCACTGAAGCGTCGCAACCACCAATTGACCGTTCAAACGAATGTGAAGTCTGATTTCTATTGCATCATTGGGATCGGTCGCCGACACACTTATCAACGATGACCGAACACCGGGCTGGCTGTGTCGGGAGCGAAGTGCCTCATTTGCTCCAGCGATAATTGCAGCGGTTCTTTGCAATGCTTGAAATACCGAAGTCTTGCCTGACCCATTCGGCCCCAACAACAGAGTGAATGGCGATAGCGGCAGCGTTGTGCTTCTCAACGCTTTGAAGTTCGTAAATTCGATCGATTCGATCATGTCCCGCTCCGCTCGCATTCGGCCTTGTGCATCATCCGGATTATACCCCGTTTTGGTCATTCGATCATCGTTATCATCGCCGCGAGGGAGCATCGCACGCAATGGTCTACTCCGCGCCGGTCGTATCAAATGCGCCGTTGAATCCGGCATCCTTGACGCGGCTTTCCTCGCTTCGCGCGCTTGCCGGCGCAGCTTTGGGCCTGCCTTCGCCGATAGCGTTGCGGGAGGATTTGCATGGCCACGTTTTACTTGTTGCCGCCGCGGCCGATTGTCGGCGAGGCGCTCTCCTGGTTTCTGCACGACTGGCTGCCGGGCTTGCCGCGGCTCGACGAGCAGCGCATGGCATTGGCCGACGCCGTTCAACTCGCGGCTTCGCAGCGCCACGACGTTTTTCTGCTTTTTCGCGAAGACCTCCCGGACGGCGCGGACCCCGAGCAAGCGCTGCGCGACGGCTTCGGGGCCGAGCCGGGCGACGAGATTGTCGAAGTGCGCATGACTGGTCCGGATCGGGTGCGTTCGCGATCGTGGCGCTTGGGCGCCGTGTCGGCGGCGTGACGGGTTGATACAATCTCCGTAATGCGGACACTCCTGTCCGCGTGTGATGTGCGGACAGGAGTGTCCGCATTACACGGTAACGGAGATCCCAAACCCTCAAAGCAGCGACACGTCATATGAGCGAACTCAGCACCGAAGAACAGGAACGTTTGGACAACTGGAAGGCATTGCAACTCGCCCTCGGGATTTCGCCCGAGGAAGCAGCCGCCAACTACGCGCCGGCCAAACCGCCCGCCCCACCCACAATGGCCCCGCCTCCGCACCGCGCCGAACGGCCAGCCGCCCCGCCCGCACCGGAAGAGATTCATCTCTTCGGCGAAGGACTCGCGCTGGACGAACCGACGGTCGAATCGCACGGCGATGCCGAATCCGGGCAGGAAGTGGAAGTCGGTGAAGCGCCCGAAGAAATCCCGGAAGACCCGGCGTCTCCCGACGATCAGAAACGGCGGCGACGGCGGCGACGGCGGGGGCGACGCGGCGACAACGAGAATGGCGGGGAAGCCAAACCGGGCGAAGGAATTAAGTCCGACTCCTCCACGAACGCCGCCCCAGGTGCACCCATGCTGCCTCAAGACGTTGAAGATACCGACGACGAAGAACTGGACGACGGCGCGATCGGCGATGACGACGAGGAAGAAGTCGAGCACATCTCGTTCGCCGATTGGACCGTGCCGAGTTGGAACGAATTGATCGGCTCCTTGTACCGGCCGGAGCGCTGAGGGCCGAGACATGGCCGACGCGATCATCGACATCGTGGGGATGGACGAAGTTCCCACGATCGTCGAAATGTACAATCAGGTTTTTCGCCCGCCGCGCGACGAGGAGTCGTTCCTTCGCCGCTTCCGCGGCCGTTGCAACGTCCTGCAAATGATCGCCCGCGTCGGCGAGCAGCCCGTCGGTTTCTTTCTCGGCTTCGAACTGAAGCCGACGGTGTTCTTTTCCTGGTTCTACGGCGTGCTGCCCGACTTCCGCCGCCAAGGCATCGCCTCGCAACTCATGGACGCCGTCCACGATTGGGTCCGCCAACAGGATTACGACGCCATCCGCTTCGAATGCCACAATCAACATCGCCCGATGCTGCACCTCTCCATCGAACTTGGCTACGACATCGTCGGCATCCGCTGGGACCCGGACCGCTGCGACAATCTCGTCATCTTCGAAAAATCGCTGAATCGTTGATACGGGCGCCGCTTGACGGGCTTTGGATCGATCCGCTTCAAGCCGCGACGAACCTGGCGTCCGTCAAGCAGTGACGCACGAGATCGAATTACTTCAACAGGAATTTCGGAGCGCCGGGGCTTCGAAGACTCAGCCCCGCCACCCGTCGCAGGCCGGCCTCGGCGTGATGCAGGGCGAGTATCACTGGCACAAGCACGACGACCTGGACGAGTTTTTCTTCGTGCTGGAAGGCAGTTTCCTCATCGACCTGGAGAATCGCACGGTGGTGCCGGAACGAGCTACTATTCTGCTGTTCGAAGACGCCGGCGTCATTCCGACCGGCGACGAATAAAACATTATTCCCAATCGTTCGACACCGAAAGCTCGTCTCAGTTATGTCGGCTCTTTGGGGCAATCGGAGACCAGCGTGTACGGTTACCGTGCCCGAATCGCGGCAATCCTTGTCCTCATTACGGCCAACGCGTGGGGCGAGGATAGGCCCGCGAAGAAACAATCGCTCGAACCCGACCTCAAGCGTTCGTTCGCCACGCCCACCGGGTCGGTCTTCCGGGTTTCGCTGGTAGGCAAGGATTGGGCGCTGGTGGCGGAGTTCGAAGCCGAGGATTTCCCGCTCGCCGATGCCAAACTGCCATTGGAGCGAAGCATCAAGCCGGCCAAGGCGACGTTTTACGCCGGCCCCAGCGTCGGCGATTACGTCAAGCCGCCCGCCGGTCCGCCGGCTCGCCCCATTCCCACGACCGGCAAATACTCGGCCACTCCCATCAAGGATTTGTCCGCCGACCTCGTCGCCAAGGAACGCCAGCGCGAGCCCGACGGCCACGTGTTCGTGAAGCTCTCCGCGTTCAAAATCGGCGACAAGGAATTCGCCGCGACGAGCGAAATCAAACTTCCGCTCCGCGGCCCGAATCCTTGATGCAATCGACGGACCATCAAGTTGTCCGCCCTTGCAAAACAATATATACACATGTATATTAGATAGAGTCAGGCGGGTCATTTCGACCGGGCACTTCTCGTGCGCGCACTTCTGGGGGTTCGATCGTGTTCAAGTCAATTCAAGTTGTGTTGATCGCGGCTTGTGGCGGCGCGTTCGAGACGACGACGACAACAAAAGCAACAATTTTTTTGCGAGCATGTCGGGCGTGGAACAACATTCGGTGCGGCAACGAGTTGCGTGCAGATTCGGACAAAAATGGCCGGAATGAAATGTTGTTTTTTGTTGTGTTCGGAGTCGGGCGAATCGCTTTATGGGGTCCAGTCGGCGTCGGGGGTGACGGCGAGGCAGAACTCGGCGAGGAGCTTGGCGGCGTGGTCGAGGTCGTCGAGGCTGACGGTTTCGACGGGGCTGTGCATGTAGCGGTTGGGGATGCCGATGAGGCCGGCGGCCACGCCTTCGCGGGAGATTTGGATGGCGTTGGCATCGGTGCCGGTGGCCCGCGGGGCGCCGCGAACCTGGACCGGCACGGCGGTCTTCTTGGCCGCGTCCTCGAGCCGTTCGAACACGCGGGGATTGATGTTCGGCCCGCGAAACAAGGCAGGCCCGTCGCCGAGCTTGGTCTCGCCGATTTGCTTCTTGTCGTTGCCGGGAGTATCGGTGGCGTGGCAGACGTCCACGGCGATGCCGACGGTCGGATTGATGCCGTAAGCGCTGGTCGTCGCGCCGCGGAGGCCGATTTCCTCCTGCACGGTCGACACCGCGCAGATTTCGACTTGCGTCGCCTTGTTGCTCAGCAACCGCAACGTTTCCATCACGACCCACACGCCGACTTTGTCGTCGAGCCCGGGCGCGGCCACGAGCCCGTTGCGCAAGTGGCGCAGGCCGAGGGCGAAGGTGACCACGTCGCCGGGGCGGACCATCTTCTCGGCCTCGTCGCGGGTCTTTGCGCCAATGTCCACCCAAACGTCGGTGAACAACGGGACCTTGTTGCGCTCCTCATTGGTGAGCAAGTGCGGGGCTTTACGCGAAACCACGCCGTTCACCGGCCCGTCGTGCCCGCACACGGTGAGGTATTGGCCCAGCAAGATCTGCATGTCCCAACCGCCGATCGGCTGGACGTACAGAAACCCGCTGTCGTCGATGTGCTGGATCATCAGGCCGATTTGGTCGCAATGCCCGGCGAGCATGACGCGCGGCGCCTCGCCGGAGCGCGGTTTCTTCTTGGGTTGCTTGACGGCGATTACATTGCCATGCCGATCGGTGCGGACCTCGTCGGCGTAGCGCTTGGCCCAACCGCGGACAATGTCTTGAATGGCTCGCTCGTATCCCGAGGGGCTGGGAGTTTCGAGCAGTTGCTTGAGGAACGCGAACGAGGCATCGTGCATGATCGAGGGATCCCGAAGTGCATAGTCTTTGGAGGGTCAAGCGTCGTGGAGAAGTTCATCCCAGTTTTGTGCATCCAAAACGCGCTCGGTGAGCGCTTCAAGCCGCTCCACGTTGTGGATCGCGCGGATCCGTGTTTCGACGTCGCTCGAAGCCACTCCAAATTGCTTGCCGCCGATCCGAAGCAGTGCGTTCTGCAGTCCTTTCTGCAGTCCTTTCTCGATTCCTTTCTCGTATACCGTTTGGTTCATGGCTTGCACCATTGTGAAAGGCTCGCCTGTCACCAGGCGGTCGTATACCTGTCGCTGTTTCTCGTCGAGCGGCAAATAGGCCTGCACGCATTCACCGAGCAAAAATCGCTGCTGTTCCGTCAGGGGCGCTTCCGTCAAACGTCGCAACGCTTCCGCGCCCAACCAAGCGACCTTCTCCGGCGGGATGCGCATCAGCGCGGCCAACGCTACTCCCAGCCAGTTGTCGCCGTGCATGTATTGTACAGCGTCGAGTCCGGGCAATCCAACGTAGAGGTAACTGAATCGCAGTGTCGAGAGTTCCCAGAATCGCTCTTCGTATACATCGACGCCGATTCCGTTCATCCCCACTTTCAGGTAGATCACGATCGGCAAGACCGGCATTTCGTACTTGTCTCGCAGATGAATGTAATAGCGAGGCAACCGCGGTTTCAGGAGCGTGGCGCGGTCCGGGGCTTCGATCTCGATGTGAATGAGCGCCAGCCACTGCTCGGAGTCTATTCGTTCGCGTGTGTGAATCCTCGCGACCAAGTCGGGCAGGTGCCGGGTACCTTCCGGCGGGTCGGGCATGATTTCCTTGTCCAACCATTCGACGGTCGAGAGATCGAACCGGGCAGCCCAATCGGCGAAGAACAACCGCAGGAAATCGCCAAAGAATTCCTGGATCAACGACTTGAATCGCTGGTCGTGGTCCATTGGGCGGAATCCGGTTGTCTGAAACTAGGCGATGATCTGGTGAATCGGCTCAGCGCCTTCGACACCGACCAGTTTTTGGTGCAACCCGCCGTAGAAGTACGACAACCGGTTCGGGTCGAGTCCCATCTGTTGCAGGATCGTGGCGTGCAGGCGCTTGACGTGGAAGCGATCTTCCACCGCGTTGTTGCCGAGTTCGTCGGTAGCGCCCACGCTTACGCCGCCTTTGATTCCGCCGCCGGCCATCCACATGGTGAAGCCGTAACTGTTGTGGTCGCGGCCGGAGCCTTGGGCATATTCGGCGGTCGGCTGCCGGCCGAACTCGCCGCCCCAGATCACGATGGTCTCGTCGAGCAGCCCGCGGCGCTTCAGGTCTTTCAACAACCCGGCGACGGGTTTATCGGTTTCGCCGGCATGAAGGGTGTGGTTTTTCATGATGTCGGTATGGGCGTCCCAGTTGTCGTCATTATGGGCGCCGCCGGAGTAAACCTGAATGAAGCGCACGCCGCGCTCGACCAGGCGGCGGGCCAGAAGGCACTTGCGGCCGAAATCCGCCGTGGCCGGTTTGTCGATTCCGTAAAGCGCCTTGGTCTCAGCGGTTTCTTGCGAGTAATCGACCGCTTCGGGCGCGTACTGCTGCATCTTGTAGGCGAGTTCGTAGCTGGCGATGCGAGCGGCGAGTTCGGAATTGTCGGACCGTGCCGCCAGATGCTCCTGGTTCTTGTCGCGCAAGTGATCGAGAAGTTTTCGCTGCGTCTCGCGATCCATGCCGGGCGGCAGATCGAGATTCTGGATCGGCGTGCTGTCGGCCTTGATGGTGACTCCCTGATACGCGGCCGGCATGTATCCGCTCGACCAATTCTTCGGCCCGCTGATCGGCCCGCCGGTCTTGTCGAGCATCACCACGTAGCCGGGCAAGTTTTCGTTTTCGCTGCCGAGGCCGTAGTTCACCCACGAGCCGAGCGACGGATGCCCGCTCAGCAACCGGCCGGAATTCATCATCAACAGGGCCGAACCGTGGATCGGCGATTCGGCGTACATCGAGTGCAGGAAGGCAATGTCATCGACGCAAGTGCCGACGTGCGGAAACAGGTCCGACACGAGCTTGCCGCACTGGCCGTACTTCTTGAATTCCCACTTCGGCCCAACGACGCGGCCCAGGTTCTTGTGCCCGCCGCGGCCAAAGGTCTTGACGGGAATCGTCTTGCCGTCGAGCGGATAAAGCGCCGGCTTGTATTCAAAGGTCTCGATGTGGCTCGGCCCGCCGTACATGAACAGGAAGATGCAGGCCTTGGCCTTCGGCGAACCATGCGGCTTGCGGGGTGCCAGCGGATTGACGAACTTGTCGGCCGCGGCGGCGCGATTGAAAAAGCCGCTGCCCGAGAGCAAGCCGGCAAGTGCCACGCCCCCAAACCCGGCCCCGGATTCCCACAAGAACTCCCGCCGAGTCCGGCGGCAGAATTGATGTGCAGTCGTCATTTCGTCTCCTCTCAATCCACATACACGAATTCATTCGTATTCAGCATCAACAAGCAGTACGTCCGCAGCGCCTCCGCTTCGTTCATTTTCTTCCGTAATTCTACCACGAACGCCACGTCGCGCTTCACTTCATTCTCGTCGGGCATGCGGCCGGTCGTCAGCCGGATCGCTCGGCGCACCTGGCCGCTCAGATCGTTCGCATCCTTTTTGAGGCGTTCGGCGAAAGCGGCGGCGGTTTCGTTGCCGAATTCGCCGTTGAGCAAGCCGAGCGCTTGCGTCGGCACCGTGGTCGTATATCGCACCGGGCAGCTCGAGTCGGTGTCGGCCTGGTCGTGCTGGCCGAGGACCGGCACCTGGAGCGAGCGCTTGATATGCACGTATAGGCTGCGGCGGTTCGCGACTTCGGGCGGCGACGTGGGCCAGCCCTCTCCGGGCCGCGATTGGCCCGCCAGCACTTCCTTTGGAATCTTCGGATACACGCTCGGCCCGCCGATCTTCAAATCGAGCTTGCCGCCGACCGCGAGGAATGAATCGCGCACTTCCTCGGCAGTCAACCTCCGCGGATTGAAGCGCCAGAAGAGCGAATTACCCGGGTCCAATTTCAACCCGGCGTCGCTGGCGTTTCCGCTCATCCGATACGCGCTCGACAACATGATCAACTTGTGC
>JBGQCZ010000079.1:0-11573 GCA_041495645.1 Gemmataceae bacterium
ACGAAGACCTGGATCGAGCGCTCGACGAACTGGCGGATCGACTGATCGCCAGACAGCGCGAAGAACGCGAAACCCGCGAAAATGCCGCCATGCACACGGAAGCCGGGGGATTCATTGCCTTCAAAGCTTGACACCCCCAGAAGACGTGAACCTCGGTTTTGTTCTTGGTGTCCATCCCTATACTAAACGAGTCGACGTCAGCGCTGCCAATCCTCATCAGGAAACTTGGCACCGTCTTTCAGCAAAGAGATTGCGCCAGGTTTCTGGAGGCGAATGAAATGGCACATCGACTAGCTCGAAGGAATTGTCGTCTCTACGCCGGGCAAAAATTCGTCGTTGGCAATGAAGAATACGTGTTAGCCGGCAAGATTGGTGACGGCGCTGTCGGTGTTGTTCGCAAGGCATTCAGGGTGACCGACCGTGAACTTCGGGCCATCAAATTCCTTGCTCCCGATCCAAAATACATTGAGGAGAGCGTGTTTGATGATGTCGCGGAGAGATTCAAACGAGAAGGCGAAAGAGGCTCAAAACTCGAACATCCGTTCCTGATCGAGGTTTTTCATTATGTCGACAACGAAGACGGGATTTCATTTCGAGGAAACGGCCCAAAAAATCCGTTCTTGGTGATGCAACTGGTTTCCGGCAGAACCCTCGAGAGTTACGTGCGAAACCTTGCCGACGATTACCCCGGATACTTCGTGATCAACGCGGAAAAACTCGACATCGCGCTACAGCTGATCGAAGCCCTGGAGTATTTGCACAGAAAGAAACTCGTGCATCGTGACGTAAAGCCGGCGAACATTTTTCTGGCAAGAGATTCAGAAAGCGGTCGTTGGCTTGTCAAGCTCGGCGATTTTGGAATTGTCAAATGGGGAGACTTTCACGCCTCGCTGAGTACCGGTGCACTTACCGCCACAAACCAACAGGGGTTGGGAACATTGAAGTACATGTCGCCAGAGCAAGCGATTGCACCCAAAAATGTCACGGTCAGGTCAGACATGTTCTCCCTCGGCGTGACTCTTTTCGAGTTGTTTGCGGGGCACATTCTCGCCTCACCACATCACGTTTTCGAGATAATGACGGCAAGAGTGTCACGCGGAAGTACGATTGGTCGGTTCCTTAGCATGAATTACAAATTGCATGCTGAAGACCACGACGTCGGCGAGGTGCTGCTCGACATGCACTTGCGGGGCATTCAGGGCCGCCCGTCGATCGACAGGACCCGCGGAACGATGAGACGATCGTATGAACGTGTCACAGGCCGTGAATGGCGGGCTCCTTCTTAGAGTTCTGACGGGCCTGACGGTTGGGCCGGACTTCAGAGCGTGGGCCGCACCTCCACCCGCGCCAAGCGCCCTGAACCAGAGCGCAAATTGCGGTGTCGGGTAATGAAGGCGAGCCAAGCAAGGCGGGGTCGGTGCAGGCAATAAAAGGCTCAAATGACACACCGCCCAATTGCAGAGACGGAGCCAGAATGAACCACGGCGACTTGATCCAACGTGTCTATGAGCATCTTGAGAACGACGATGTCGAGAAGGCGGTCATGGTCTGTTTGCGGATTGCACGAAATCTGCAAGATCATTTCCAAGCCGTGATCTTCCTGCGAGAGCTCTACACAGACAAGCAGGAATTTGGTCGTGTTTTCCACAGCGATACGAACCATTTGAAGGCCGAGGCACAGGAATTCCTTTGGAAGAAATCGCTCGATTACTTCATCCACGCGCGCACAATGCGCTTCGCTCTCGGTTCAAACGAAGATGGCTCTGAGCGAAACGTTTTGGTTGTGGGTGTGGGGGAAATCGATTCGGATATCGAAGAATGCGAACGCGCAGTCCGTGACTTGGCGATCCCTCCTGGCATGTCAGCTTATGATACTGCCGCTTTTACAGACGCTTACACAAACCAACGAGCTCAGTTCAGGCTCAGAATGTCTGCATTACGAACGATTAGAGCAAGAATTAAGTCTCGCTGCCTCAATTACGCAATCACCATGGAGCGCCAATTGGAGGCTCAAACCAAGTCCCAGAGTTTTCTGCATCAAGTCCAGAACGATGTGAACAACTATTTTAAGGCTCGATCAGAAGATGTGTACACAAAGCTGCTGAAGGCTGCTCAGCTAGTCGATTCAAACGATGCGGAAGACTTGTCGCTTTTGCTGACACAAGTTCGACGCGCGATAAAAGCTGCCGCCGACTATTTCTATTCGCCCAAACCAGGACTTCATAAGTGTGCTGACGGCAAGGATCGGGAGCTTGGCGACGAGCAATATCTCAATCGACTGCATGAATACCTGGCGACCGCAGTTCAGAGTTCTTCCTCCCGCGATCTATTGCGGGCTGAGTTCGAGCATTTGGCGGTCTTTGCGCGACGGCTCAACGACATTGCATCGAAAGGAGTTCACGCGGAGGTCTCCGCGCCAGAAGCAAAGCAAGGCCTGCTTGGACTTTATTTGTTCTTGTACAACGTTACGGCGCGATTAGAGGAACGAGACGCTTGTGCCAGGTAAAGCTTGAGCGAGAAGCAGCTTGCAATCAAACGCCTCGACGGGGAGACCACTGTGGACGAGAAGAAATCGGGGATTCCAGGCTGGGCGTCAAAACCATTCAAAGACTTCATAGACGACGTCGAACACATGGGACAACTCCTTGAGATGAGTATCCGGGGCGTATCCATGATCCAGGCAATTCCGCAAGCTACCACCGTGCTCGCTGACATGAAGAACGCGGCGAGCGAAGAACAAACGCGGATGAAGCTGGCGGAGGCAGAAAAGCATGCCGCGTTTGCAAAGCGCGAGGTCGAAAACGGATTTCCCATTTTGCACGCGAACGCCGCGACATCGTTGTGGTCGCACCTTGAAGCAACAATACGGCTATTTCTTGCAAGGTGGTTGGAAAATGAAAAATCCTCTCTGGATATCGAGCCGATCCAAAAGATGCGGGTAAAGCTAGGCGAATACGAAAGGCTGCAAGGAGAGGACCGGTATTTCTTTATTCTGGACAGGCTGGAGCAGGAGCTAACGGCCCCGCTGAAGTGGGGCGTCAATAGGTTCGAGTCGATCTTGGCACTGTTCGGATTGTCGGGTGAGATTCATGAAAAAACGCAACGGGACATTTTCGAGTTGAACCAAGTCAGAAACTGCCTCATGCATCGTGCGGGAAGAGTAGACCGACGATTCGCCGATGCTTGCCCTTGGCTCAAACTCGAGCCAGGGCAGAAGTTTCAGGTGAGTCCCGCTTCGGTAAGTCGTTATTTCGGATCTGTGATGCGCTACGCTACCGAGATAATCTGCCGCATCGGCGATCGGTTTGGCACCGACATGAGTCAGCATCGAAAGGCGATGGCTGAATCGGCATTGAAAGTTGAGTAGTGGAAAGAGAATCGTCGCCACCAGTTCTTTAGTGGTACTGGCGATTAGGGCTGAGTCTTCGAAGGCCCAGTGAGAGTCAAACCGCAAACCAAAGCTTCGAAGACTCAGTCCCGGCCGCTCGCCGTTGTGTACCTCGACAGATTGCGAGCGACGCTCATGGTCCGCCAATCTCTAATAATCCCTGACACTCGGTCCACGGTCGTCGATCTCAATGCGTATCGTTCCACCCGGCGCATTGCGCGGAGCCGTCATGGCAACGTTTGGCGAGCCAACATGAATCATCCAGAGCGCGTCTACGTTGGCGCGCACTTCCTGCCAAATTACCCAGACGTTGTTGCCAGAAATGATTTTGATTCCACGCCCGTCATTTGAAGATGCGTCTGCAGCCAACATCCGCGCTATCGTCTCATCGGCCCAGGGCACGTTCCAATCGCTCAGCTGAGACTGACCCGCGACCAGGACGAGATGGTCTGAGTTTCCGCCGCGCGGCACGTCCGAGCGGACGACGGCGACAGCGGATTGTGTCCTGTTCGTGATAGTTCGGATACCGGTAATCATGTTGTTGCTCCTTGAATAAGACTCTCTCGAGCCTGGGGCCTGCAGAGACGGTGTTCGCCACCAAGAGGCGATGAAAAACTTAACGGAACCAAAAACAGATGGAATTCCCTAGATTAAGGGATCATTCTCTTCCCTGACGTGAGTGCCTATCATGTCCAACTCTTCTGTCCTTCGTGCGGCGGATTTGCGTGTCTTGTTTCGCCTCGCGAATGAGTGCCGCGAACTGGGCGATGATCCGGTCGTGTGGCGGGTGCATTGCATGCGCGAGGCGGCGCGCATCGTTGGTGCGGGGGTGGCGACGTTTTCAGAAGAGGTGCCGTTGCTGCATGACGTGGTGATGGACGGCCAAGTCGCATGGGGGATCGAGAACTATGACGAGCGTTCATTTGACTCGTTGATGAAGGCATGGGTGGAACATGGGCCCGACTACACTCCAATCCTGGCCCCGGCGATGGCGAGAATTCTACGCGGGGACGGCACAGCTCTGACTCGGTCAGAGCTGGTTTCGGACCCGGAGTGGTATCGGTCGCCGTACTACCGCGACCACCACAGCCAGATCGGCGTGGACGCCATCATGTGCAGTTACGCCAAGATACCCGCCCCCAGCAAGATGCACAGCCTTCTGGTCCTTGTTCGATCAAGAGGCGAACGAAACTTCAGTGAACGCCAGAAAGGCATTATCCGGGAACTTCATCTGGCCGTTACGCCCTGGATTGGCAGCGCGCTTGCTCGATTTGTTGATCCCGCCCCGGTGGAGCTGCCTACGCGCCCACGACAAGTGCTCAAATGCCTGCTTCAAGGAGAGCAAGACAAGCAACTCGCGCGGCGGCTTGGAATCAGCAAGCACACCGTCAACCAGTATGTGAAACAAGTCTTCGGCCATTTCGGAGTCCGCAGTCGACCCGAATTGCTGGCCCGTTGGGTCCGCCGCGGTTGGGGGACACGATTCGCATGGGACAAAGAGAGTGAAGGCAATTGCGACTGGCCCAAGGTCTATCGGTAATGACCTCGTCGCAATCGGTAACCTCAAGCGACGCGGGTCGCTGTCGAGGTATCTGTTGCCGCGCGGGTCATTGCCGACAAGCCCCGGCCGGTTTTCTACGAGATGCCGCTCCTGGCGAGAGTTGCACTTGCTCTTTCGGCGTCACGGTCGTCGACTCGGACTCGGTGCACCAAAGCGGTTGACATCGGCGCTTTGAGCAGCGTGTTGGGGATAAACTCGGTGGCGATTCCCGCACTCTTCAAGGCACTCTCGGCCAAGATCGCTTTCGAAATGTCCGTGTAATCGATGTTCATTTTTTCGACTCCATCGGACGGGACGAATGATCCTACCAAACATCCTTCCACAGCTCCAGCTCGCGCTAGTCGCGATGGCCGCATTATTTGCTTAGATCTCGGGAAAATCGCGGCAGCTGGCGCGGATTTCTCGTGCCTTCGCGGCCTCCGCGCACTCGAACGAGGCCGAACCACGGAAAACGAGGAAATCTGCTACTATTCAGAAGATTGATCGTCTCGCCGAGGGATCGCGCGATGGGTTTGATCTCGCTCCGGGCCCGTAAGAGTCGATTGTCTCTCCACGAACCAGCGAACCTCGCCCTCCCGGAATTCAAGGCAAACCCGTACCTCTTTTATGCGCGGTTGCGCGCCGAAGCACCGGTGTTCCGCCGGACCATGATGCGGGAAGCGGCCTGGCTAATCACCCGCTACGATGATGCGGCCCTGGTCCTGAAGGACGAGCGCTTCGTCAAGGACGCGTCGCGCGCCAAGTCGCCGGAACAGGCCGCCAATCAACCCTGGTTTCGCAAATTGAAAGTGTTCAGGTCGATGCAGCGCACCATGCTTGCCTCGGATCCGCCCGATCATGCACGGCTGCGGGCGCTCGTGAGCAAAGCGTTCACGCCGCGGCTGATCGAGCAAATGCGCGAACGCGTCCAGGGGCTTACCGACGAGCTCCTCGACAACGTTCAAGAACGCGGGCGCATGGATTTGATCCACGACTACGCGTTGCCTTTGCCGGCGACGATCATCGCGGAAATGCTGGGAGTGCCGGTGGAGGACCGCCACAAGTTCCACCGTTGGTCGAACGCCATGATCGCCATTTCTTCAAGCTGGGGAATCGTGAAGGCCATTCCCAACCTTTTGGGGCTCCGTCGCTATATCCGCAAAATCATCCACAAGCGCCGGGCCGATCCTCGAGACGATCTGGTCAGCGCTTTGACCCGAGCCGAGGAAGCCGGCGACAAATTGAGCGAGGACGAGCTTTTGGCGATGGTCATTCTCCTGCTCGTGGCCGGGCATGAGACCACCGTCAATTTGGTCGGCAACGGCATGCTGACGCTGCTGGAACATCCCGACCAGATGGAAAAACTGCGGAACGACCCGGCGCTCATCAAACCGGCGCTGGAGGAATTGCTGCGCTTTTCCAGCCCGGTGGAAATGTCCACCTAACGCTACGCGCGCGAGGACGTGACGATCGCGGGCGTAACTATCCCGCGCGGGGAATTGGTCTTCGCGGTCATCGCCTCCGCCAACCGAGACGAACGACAGTTCACCAACCCGGACACGCTGGACATCACGCGCGAGCCGAACAAGCACCTGTCATTCGGGCTTGGGAATCACTTCTGCTTGGGTGCATCGCTTGCCCGGCTGGAGGGGCAAATCGCGATCAACACGCTCCTGCGTCGTCTCCCGAATCTGCGGCTGGCGGTCACGCCGATCGCGCTGTGCTGGCGGCGTGGGCTGGTGTTGCGTGGGCTGGAATCGCTGCCGGTCGCATTCGGCAAGCGCGGCTAGGCGCCGTGGTTCGGTCCGCCTCGGCGGAGAATTCGGGCAAGCACCGGCAGGGCGACGGCAATCACGACGAATCCCACGACTCCCGCAGCCACCCACGTCCCATACTCGTTGGCAAACTTCATGCACGTGTTCGTCACTGAATCAACGATTTGCAGCACGGCTTTGCCTCCTGGGGGATAGGTCTAAGGCTTGTTCTGCAGCGCGCAGTCGTCGGTTGCCGCGATGGGATTACCTTGGGTGGTTTGAATCTGCCAGCCGGCAATTCTCCTTACCAGCCGGTCAATCAGCGACAAGAAATAACCCCAAAGGAAAGCGTTCATGAGAAGTAAAATGGTCACGATACCTACGCGGCAAAGTGGCGAAGACAACGGCCCCGCACTGAGGCTTAAACCGAGCACGCGCGGCAAATATAGAAATGGAAACGCAACAATCCCGATAGCGAGTTGAGAGTCCGTCCCGAGCGAAATAAAGACCGCAAGGACGAGAAGAGCGAAGTAGCAAGCGGCGTACTTGATTGTCCGGTTCATCACATTCTCCCCTTACATAGAGAATCTAGCATGCATTATCGGTCATTGGTTAGAACGGCAGAGCGTTACCTCATAATGCGTTTCGCGAATGCGAACAGAACGAACATGATCTTCGGAGCAAGGAAAGGTCGAACCGTTATCCATCGTGGCGAGCTGCTTCGTTCACACGTTGATGATTGCTTTCGACCCCGAAATGCCTTAACATCATCCTTCGGCACCGTTGTTTCCCGCACCAGGAATCGCCGCCGTGAACGAGTGGGTTGCCATGTCGCTGCTGGCCGGGCTGATGGTGCTCGTCGGCGGCTATTACCTGTTTACCGCAAGTCGCACGTTGCGGCGGACCACGCCGGCCTTCGAGATGTTGCCCGACGAACGCCGCTTTCTTCGTCGGCAGGCCTGGCGGCGGATTTTCAATAGTGTCTTGATGCTGTTGCTTGCGGTGCAGTTGGTCGGCGCCTATCTGGGCGGGTTGCCCGAGCGCGCAGATGAAATCGGCCGTCAGCGCGAGCAAGCAGCGGCTGCGGCCCCAGACGGTAAGAAGCCCGACCTCGATCCCGAGCAAAAGCAATTTGTCCGCTTCTTCAGCGGATTTTTCATCGCTTTCTTGCTGCTTCTTGGCGCCGTCGTCATGATGGCTGGACTCGACCTGATGGCCACGCGCCGCTATGCCTTGTTCAAGCTTCGTCAAATCCAAACCGACCGCCGGGCGATGATCCAGCGCCAACTTGACAAATGGCACGAAGAACGCGTCCGCGATTGACTCGACTCCAAACCGAAACCAGAAGCAAGACATGCTCGAAATCATCGCGCTAGTCACGCTCGGAAGATTGATCTACGATCAAGCCGAGGCAAGAGGTCTGCCGCCGATCCTGTTCGTGTTGGCGTTTGTGGGCATGTCGTTCGGCTGCGAATTCATCGGCATGCTGCTGGCCATCCTCTTTGGCCCGCCGGGAATCGGCATGCTGTGCGGGATGTATACCCTGTCGCTCATGGGCGCGGCCGTCGGCGGCGGAATCGTGTTTGCGATTGTGGCCTTTTATCCGCGCTACATTCCGCCGCGGCGCGAAGAAGAAATGTTGGATTACAAGGACTTCTTCAAAAGAACCGTAAGAAACGCCGCCGCGTTGAAGAGGACAATGACTACGAGGAAGAGCCGCCGCGGCGAAAGCGCGTGGATGATGACGACGACGATAAAGATCCGCCGCCGCGCCGGGCAAGACGAGGTGACGATGACGACGACCAGCCCGACACGCGCGTTCGCCGCCGCCGCGACGATTGAACCAACTTTGCAGCCACTTCGCGGTTGACGCCGTCTGCAATCCCGGCGACAATGCTAACTCGTGCCACCGGTCTTGTTCCCCACACTGCGGCCGGCTGCCTGCCCCGCCTCCGGAACGGATGCCGTCCTGAGTGCGGGCCCCACCATCGATCTTCCTCCCTGACGGCCAATGGCCGCGCGACACGGTTACCGGAGTGACGCCGATGCTTCGCACCCGCCTTGCATTCGCTATTTGCGCGGCGTTGATTTTCGCTGCGTTCGAACCGGCCGCGGCGCAGATTCCGCCCGAGCAACAGGCCGAGATGTTGCTCGACGCCGCCCGCAAAGCTTACAACGAACGCAACCTTCCCTTCGCCGCCGAGAAGTTCCGCGAGTTCCTGCAGAAGTTCGGCGGCAATGGCAAGGCCATCGACGCCCGCTATGGCCTCGCTCTCGCCTATCTCGAAATGCCGGAGCGGAAATATCCGGAAGCGATCGAGCAGTTGCAGCAGGTAATTGGCAACCGCAACTTCGCCGATTTCCGCTTCGCGGCCTATTACCTCGGGCTGGCCAAGCGCGCTCAAGGTCTGACGGAATTGGCGCAGGCGCTGGCCAAGTCGGCAGAGGCCCCGCAGCGCAAACAGACCGCCAACCAACGCTTCACCGAAGCGCAAACGCAATTCGCAAGCGCCGCCGCCGCCTTCAAGGAACGCGTCAAACCCGACCCGATGGCCAAGGAGCCGTCGATCGAACTCGAATGGTTGTCGCGCAGTCTGTGCGACCAGGCCGAAATGGAACTACGCCTGAGCAAAGCCAAGGAAGCGCAGCAAACCGCGACGCCGTTTGCCAAGGACCCTGCCCTCGCCAAGAGCCGCTACTTGCGCCTCGGGTTGTACTATCACGGTTATGCGAGTTTCCTCGTCGCCGATTTCCCGTCGGCCGCACGGGCGCTCAATCGACAGGATGTGCAGACCGATGCCGTTTTTGGATCGCATGCCCGCTACCTGATGGGCCGAGTCCACCAGCACGACGGCGAACTCGCCGAGGCCGGATCACAATACCAGGCTGTGCTCGATCAATACGCGAAGGACAAGACCGCCGCTCAGGAAACGCTCAAGCGCCCCGACCAGTTCAAGAATAATCCCGAAGAACGCGTGCGCTTGGAGCAGTTGGTCAAGTCGCCGCCGGACCATGTCATCGGCGCGGCCTTTGCCGCGGCCACGCTGCATTACGAAGCCGGCCGGTTTGCGGAAGCGTCGAACCGCTTCACCGAGTTTGGCAAACAGTATCCGGAATCGCCGCGCACGCCCGAGGCCCTGCTCCATGCCGGTTTTTGCCAGGTGCAACTCAAGCAATACCCGGAAGCGATCAACACGCTTGGCCCGCTGGCACAGAAACAAACCGCGCTTGCCGACCAGGCGCTGCTGTGGCTCGGCAAGGCCCAAGCGCTGCATTTCGATCCTGCCAATCCGCAGGCGAAGACCAACGCCCTGAATGCGGCCATCAACACGCTCAAGCAAGCCTCCGAGCGCGCCGGACAGACGGCCAATACCGACCCCGAAGCGAAACTCCGCCGGGCGGAGATTCAACTCGAACTCGCGGATGTGCAACAAGTCGCCGGGCAGAACCGCGAGGCCGCCGCGATCTACGAGCAATTACTGAACGAGAAGATTCTCACGGCCCGCTCGGAGGAGTTGACTCAGCGAATGGCCGACGCCTGGAACCTCGCGGGCGATTACGCACGCTCGGATCAGGTCTGCGATCAATTCATGAAGTCGTTTCCGCAAAGCCCGTTGCGGCCGGCGGTGGCGTTCCGGCAAGCGGAGAACGCTTATTTTGTTGCGCTCAATGCGGCCAAGAACCCGAACGCGCCGAAGCCCGAACTCGATAAGGCCTTCGACGAAGCTGCGAAACGCTTTCAGGTGTTGATCGAAAAGTACCCGGAATTCGAACGGCTCAGCTTGGCGCGATACAGCCTCGCGGTCTGCCTGATCCAAAAAAGCGAGTTCGAGAAGGCCGTGACCATCTTGGAAGCGATCCCACCCCCGGACCGCAACGGCGAACTGGCAATCGTGCCGTATCAATTGGCCTCGTGCCTGATCCGGCTGTCGCCGACCAAGACCGACGACGCCATCGTCGCGGGCAAAGTTCAGGAACAGATGCAAGTCGCCGCGCAATTGCTCGATGCGTTCGCCGGGGCCAATCCGCAAAGTCCGCATGCCCCGGACGCGTTGCTCAAGCTCGGTCATTGCCAGCAGCGCCTGGCCGCGGTGTTGGCCCAGCCGCCCGAAAAGCAGCAAGCCGTCCAAGCCGCGCGGGTCGCGTACGAAAAATTGATGAATCAATTTCCGAAGGACGCGCGCGTTCCGCAAGCGGTGCTGGAGCGCGCCAGGTGCATGGTGCTGGTCAACGATCGCGGCGGGGCTATCAACGAGTTGAAGAAATTCGCGCAAGCGCCTTATCAAGATACGCCGATCGCGCCGATGGCGCTCTTGCGCTTGGCCACGCTGTTCCGCGAGCAGAATCAGCCCGCCGAAGCGGTCAAGGTTTTGGACGAGTGCCGCAAGAAGCACGAGGGCCCGCTCGGCAATGATAAGGAGCGCGCCGCTTGGGTGCCGGTGTTGAAGTATCACCACGGCGTGGCATTGCTGGAGTCGGCCAAACCGGCTGAGGCGCGGCCGTTGTTCGAGCAAGTTGTACAGCAAGCGGCCGACAAGGCGGTCGCGGCCGAAGCGGCCTTGCGCGGCGGGCAATGCCGATCGTTGGAAGCCAAGACAAAGTTGGACGCGGCCCGGCAAAAACTCGGGGCTTCCAAGCCCGAGGAGCGCGCAGCGGCCGAGAAAGCCGTGAACGATTGCTTCGTCGCGTTCACCGAAGCGGGCAAGTATCTCGAAGGCCAGGCGGACGCGTTCAAGCAAGCGCTTCCCGCCGCCGAGCCGCGCGCGCGCATGCTTTACGACGCCGCCTGGGCGCATCGAGTGGCCGCGGACATGGAAATCAATTCGACCCGAACGAAAATGCAGCAGGACGAGCACAAGCGGCTGATCGACGCGGCGCAAAAGAAAAACCC
>JBGQCZ010000080.1:0-11556 GCA_041495645.1 Gemmataceae bacterium
GGGCCCCCGCGGGGCCCCCCCGCCGGGGCGGCCCCACAAATTTTCCCCCCCGGGGGGGGCCCGCCCGGCCCCCTGCCCCCCGGCCCCCCACCCACCCTACGATTTTTGCTCCAGCAACCAATCTTCCAGATTCACGTGTTGGATCAATGGAGCGCGGAGAAGGATCGCGGCGGATGGAAGCATGCGCGCCAACCATTTGCGGCGGACCATGCGGGACGCGAGACGCAAGCCGAACTTGCCAGGCGTATGGCCGCTCAACTGCCCGCGGACATCCTCACTCAGCCGTTTGAACGTCGCCGGGATCAGGTTCGGTTCCGGGCCGACGTGCACGATCGTTTGCACTCCCGCTTCCAGCACTTCGACCATTTGCGCCCAAAGTTGCTGCGGATGATCGACCCACTTGTGGATCAACTCGCGGCTGTTCTCGGCCGTGTAACTGTCTTGGCCGGTGACACTGGAGAGGATCGGCAGCGGCGGGGCAGTCAAACCACCGGGAATGGTTTGCAGCATCACGGCAGCCCGGTTCGGGATCGAGTGCTGCCAGGTGATCGGCGTGTGCAGCGGCGGCCAGCGATGCGGGTTTTTGCGCAGGTTGGCCGCCCGCGGCAGCCATTCCGCCATCGACAACTTGAACCGGTCCACGGTGTCGTGCTGTCCGAGCAACAACACGGCGTTGGGCGAAAGAATCGACGAGACGCCGATAACGCCGTCGCCGCGCTGGGAGATTTCCACGCAAGCGCGCTTCACGTCCGCCATGTCGATCGCCGGCCCGCGCGAGAACAACACACCCATCGTCACGTCTTCGGCAAGCGCGACCGAATCCTCGGCCAGCGCGAGCGGGACTCGGAGCAGATCTTTCATCTCATACATGCCGGCGGCGATAAGAGCGGCGGCCTCGCCGAGGCTATATCCGAAGGCCAGTTTCGCATCGCGCATCGGCATGCCGAAACGCTGCTCGAGCAAGCGCATCTGAGCCAGTTCGACGCTGACAACCAACGCGACATCTTCGGCATAAGTGGTGAGATCGCGGGTCTCCTCGCGCCGCCGCACGCGCGACACCAGATCGACCGGCCGGCCAATCGCCTTGGCGCAGACTTCGGAACCTTCGCGCAGCGCATCCTCGACCACCGGTCCGTAGTCCGGGCGTTCGAGCAATTCCGGCGTGCGGCCGAGGTTCGTGGTGTTGTACCCGCGGAAGGCGAACGCCGTCGCGTGCGGGTGATTCAGAAAATGGTCCGGACGGGGTTTCATGGCTCCGCCACCTCGCGGCCAAGGAAATTCAAGCGGCCGCTATTGAATCATAGCATGCGAAGACAAGGGCTCGGATTGGGCGAAACAGCGGGTAGTGGGTCAGTTTGGCTGGCTTGTGTGCGGGCGTCCCGCCTGCGCAGTGCAGCCGAGACGGCCGCACCACAAACTGACCCACTACCAAACAGCGTGATTCGCGGCAAATGGTCACATTGACCGCCTAAAATAACGTCATGTCACAAAACGCATTGCCGAAGCCAATGGGCGCGGAAAAGCTGCGGACCTTTTTCATTACCCGGCTGTGTCCGCCGTTGGCCGGACGATCCGTGCGCGGCTGGTGGCAGATCATGCGCGAAAACCAGTTTGCGGTAGATCCCATTTTTTGGCCAAAGGTCGCGTTGAACCTGGTTTGCAGCTCGCTGACCTCGATCATGCGCCGCCGTGAGGAACGCCACCTCGGTTCATCGCTCGATTCCGTGACCGTCCCACCGCCGTTGTTTGTTCTCGGCCATTACCGCAGCGGCACGACGTTGTTGCAAAATCTCTTGTCGGTGGATCGGCGCTTCGCCTCGCTCAGCACCTTTCAGTCGTACAACCCGTTCACCTTCGGAGTGTTCGAGCCGATCGGCAAGCGCATCGCCGGCTATCTCATGCCGAAGCGACGGATTGTGGACGCCATGGCGATGGGGACCGACGCACCGCTCGAGGACGAACTCGCCCTGCTGATGATCACGGGCATGTCGCCGTACCTCGGGTTCATTTTCTCGCGGCGGTTCGAACAGTTTGAGCGCTATTTGACCTTTCGCGATGTGCCGCACGAGGATGTAGAGTGCTGGAAAGCCGGCTTCGTCTGGTTCATGAAGCGGCTCACACTGGCACACGGCCTGCCGATGGTGATGAAATCGCCGCCGCACACCGCTCGCATCCGGCTCCTGCTGGAAATGTTCCCCGACGCCCGTTTCGTCCACACCCATCGCGATCCGTACAAGGTGTTTCAATCGAGCCGGCATTTGCTCGAAGGCGTCACGGCAATGGTCGGATTGCAACACCCGGAACGGGGCAAGTTCGACGAGCGCGTTCTGCGGCATTATCGCGAGATGTACGACGCGTTCTTCGAGCAGCGCCCGCTGATACCAGAAGGCCGATTCCACGAAATACGCTTCGCGGATCTCGCTCGCGATCCGATTGCGCAAATGGAACGCATGTACGAAGGGCTGAATCTGGGCGAATTCGAGCCAATCCGCCAACCGCTGCAAGAGTATGTCGAATCCCTCAAGGATTATCGCAGAAACGAATACGCACCACTGACCGAGGAGACGAAGCGAAAGGTGGCGGAAGCGTGGCGGCGGAATTTCGAGGCGTGGGGATATGAACCCTAAGTGACCGTGATCTGCGGTATACAAGCCTGAAGCGCAAGCGAAGGATCGCGTTTTCTTCGCTTGCGCTTCAGGCTTGTGTGCGTCAACTCACGCGAGTCCAACCCGCGAATTTCGCGTCGCTCCCCATCTGCTCTTCGATCCTCAGCAACTGGTTGTACTTTGCCAATCGCTCGCTTCGGGCCACCGAGCCGATCTTGATCTGGCCGGCTCCCGTGCCGACGGCCAAATCGGCGATCGTACTGTCCTCTGTCTCGCCGCTGCGAGCCGAAATTACAGTGCGATAACCGGCTTCGCGGGCGATGCGCAGCACTTCCAGCGTTTCGGTGAGCGTTCCGATCTGGTTCACTTTCACCAGCACGGCGTTGGCAACTCCTTCGGCGATGCCGCGTTTCAAGCGTTCGGGATTGGTGACAAACAGATCGTCGCCGATCAGTTGGATTTTTTTGCCGAGCATGCTCGTGAGAATCTTCCAGCCGGCCCAATCATCTTCGGCGAGTCCGTCTTCGATGCTCAAGATCGGATAAGCGTTCGCCCAACTGCCGAGCAGCTCCGCCATTTCCTCCGACGAAAGCGACTCGCCGCCGGCGTCGCGCAGGTGGTAGCGGCCGTCGTGGTAGAAATGCGTGCTGGCTACGTCCAAGGCGATCGCAGCATCCTTGCCCGCGTTCAATCCCGTCTTCGCGAACGCGGCCAGGATCATTTCGATAGCACGATCATTCTCCGGCATCTTTGGTCCATATCCGCCTTCATCGCCGACCAGCACGCCTTCGAAACCGTGTTGTTTCAGCACCGATCCGAGCGTGCGATAGACCTCGACGGTCATTTCCAACGCTTCGGAATAAGATCGCGAGCCTATGGGCAGGAAAAGAAAGTCCTGAAAATCGAGATTGCCGCCCGCGTGCAACCCGCCGCTGATGAGGTTGACCATCGGAAGCGGAAGCGAAGGCGTGTCGCGGGGCGGGATGATCCGCCCAAGTGGCCGTCCGACCTCATCCTGAAGATTCAGCCAGGTCTGCCATGCTCCTGCGGCGAGATTTGAAAGGTAGTGCCACAAAGGGGAGCTTTGAATAGATGCGCTAACACGCGCGACACCCAATGAAACGCCAAGGATCGCATTGGCCCCCAATCGCGACTTGTTGGGCGTGCCATCCAAGTCGATCATCATTCGATCGATGCCGCCTTGATCGCTGGCCGACCGCCCGATCAGCTTTGGTGCGATTTCAGTAAGGACGTTTTGCACCGCCCGCCTAACGCCCTTGCCGCCGTATCGCTTCGCATCGCCATCGCGAAGTTCGGCGGCTTCGTGCTTGCCCGTGCTGGCTCCGGACGGCACGATGGCCCGGCCCATTGAACCATCGGCGCAATGCACTTCGACCTCGACCGTCGGCGTGCCGCGGCTGTCGAGAACTTCGCGAGCGTGAATGCGGGTGATCGTGTCGTTCATGAGATCATTTCCAACACGCGTTCCCATTCGGTCGGCCGGTCGCGCAGAATCCGTCGGGCGACGCGGCGCACCGTGTCGCGCTGCGTTTCATCCGTGAGATACGGGGCCGGGCTGGTGCCGTCCACGCGGGCCAACAGACAGCCTCCCAAGTGGCCGATGCCGGCGACCATGAGATCGGACAGCGGGGCCAATGTCACGATGTTGCTGTAGCCCGTCCAGAAGGCGCGCGTCAGGTCATGGACGGCATCGCGCGAGCGCGAAACGTAAACAGACTTTAGAATGAGGTGGCTGAGGAAGAAACCAAGATCAAAAGTCACGTCCCCGAAATGACAGGTTTCGTAATCGACCAGAGTGAATCCGTTGGCGTGCAACAATAGGTTCTTCGGGCTGAAATCGCCGTGACAGAGTCCAAGCCGCACGGTCTGACATCGTTCGACCAACGGCGCGATCAAGTTATTCATATCCGGGCAGCGCTGTTGAACCCGAACATAAAATGGATCGACGCGCAATTGTTCGAAGACGGTTCGATCGGAAAATGGCATTAGTGCGTCGAGACGTTGGGCGGTTTGCTCGTGGATCGTGCCGAGAAGTCGGCCGGCGCGTTCGCCGAGCCTCAAATTCACTTCGCCCGATAGGAGCACTGAGCGCCAATTGCGGAACGGCTCCGGCGCGTGGCTCATCGCGAAAGCGTAGTTTTCTTCATCGCTCCAAAGAACTTCGGGCACCGTGCCCGCCGCAAGCAACGGCTTGAGCAGGATCATCGCATCGCGCTCGCGCCAGATGCGGGAAATGTCGCTGAACCACGGGTCGCGCGTGCGCAATTGGGGGCGCGATTGCTTCAAGACGAACTTGCCGTTTTCGGTTTCGACGCAGAGCACGGCGTTGGAAACGCCGTCGGTCAATTCGACGACACGGATTGGCGTCAGTCCGCGGCGGCGAAGATAATCAACAGCGTTCGTCGGTGTGAGTTCAAGCATGAAGAATCTCAGCCATCCAACTCATACGCCGTCTTCAGCCATTTCTTGAGTTCGGCGTCGATATCGGCCATCGTTGTGACCGGAACCCGGTGCGTGATGCGGTCTTTCTTTTCCTTGCCGCCGGTGTCAATGATCCGCGCGGGAATCTTGCCGCTGAACTTCGCCAGCGCCAAGCCGAAGTCGATGCGCGTTCGAGTCGTTGGTTTGATTTGGGCGATCACGTGATTGCGGTAGAGCGGGACGATGGTCTTGCACGGGCAGGCTTTCACGTCGTCGGCAATTTCCCCGGCTGCTTCGAGAAGGGCTTCATACAAGGGCTTGAGTCCGGCCTTGGCGCCCTCGTATTGCTCGCGCACATGAACGGCGGCTTGTTTCATGTATTCCTCGGCGTCGCCGTCGAGAGGTTCGTTGCCGATGGCTTGGCCGGTAATCCACCAAGCGGCGTTGGTGCCGAAGCCATGCTCAGATTTCAGCCATTCGCCGCACTTGGTTTTATCCTTCGGTCCTTTCTTTTTCACGAGCGCGATCCACTCGTCGAGCGTGCGGCCGGTCTTGTCTTTGAGGCCGGCGATCCAATCGGCCATCATCTTCACGCCGGGATGCACGCCGTAAATCGATTTTTTCTTGGTGGCCTTGGGCATGAAAGTCTCCGATCAAGAGATTCACCGCGGAGAGCGCAGAGGACGCAGAGAAGAGAGCCTCTGCGTTCTCTGCGCCCTCTGCGGTTAACTATTTTTCCGAGAGCTGATTTTATGACTCGGGTGCTTGGCATGGCGCGACAACGTGGTACATTGGATGCCGGCCAGTGAGCATCTCGAATGTGGGTGCAAATGAAGTACGACTGGCGAGCTGCAAGGAGTCCGGTTTGCATATGAACTAATGTATATTATAATCTTTGGCAGGGCTAGCGGAAGTTCTACCCCGTCGGTCTTGATCGCATAGGTGAGGAAATGAACGGATGCGGTAACAGTTCGAGTGGCCGGAATCCGCATGACTGCGGTCTGGCTCTTCCCGCGTTCTTGGACGCCGCTCGGCGCGGCCAACTTTCCCGCTGCCAAACGACGACGACCACCGCAAAGCCAACAAAGTTTTCGATCGTCCGTCGAACAGCCGTTAAATCACTACGAGATAATGACTTACGGGCCAACGCGCGCAATCAGTTTTGCCGCAATTGTTGGTTTTTGTTGGCTTCGATCCACCTTGACCCTGCCTCCCAGTCCCTTCCTCTGGATGCACTCTCATGAATACGCGACTATCGATCTTATCCGCTGTTCTTGTTCTGGTCGCTTCAGCCCGCGCCGATGTGACTCCGCATGTGCTGTTCACCGACAACATGGTCTTGCAAGCCAACCGCGATATTCCCGTGTGGGGTACGGCCGGACCCGGCGAGCGAGTCCAGGTCGTGCTCCGCGGCGACAATATGGAGCTGCAGGATCGTACGATCGCCGACGCCAAGGGAAAGTGGTCAGTCCGGCTGCCGAAACAGGCGGCGACCAAAGAAGAGGCGAGCCCTCTTACGCTTACCATCATCGGTAAGAACTCGATCGAATTCAAGAATGTGCTGGTGGGCGAGGTATGGATCGCCAGCGGGCAGTCGAATATGCAGTGGACCGTCCGGGATAGTGCCGAGCCTGAAAAGACGGCAGCGGGCGCGACGGACCGACGATTGCGGTTGTACACGGTTCCGCGTGTGGCGGCGCCGGCTCCCATGCACACGATCCCCAGCAAGCCCGCTTGGGAGGAATGCACGCCGAAAGCCGTTACCAACTTCTCGGCCGTGGCCTATCACTTCGGGAATCACCTGCGCAAAGCGCTAAAAGTGCCCGTGGGCATGATTCACACATCGGTCGGCGGCACGCCGTGCGAGGCCTGGACCAGCCGCGAAGCGCTCGAAGCGGAGCCTTCGCTTCTCCATTACAACGTGGCCATGGATGTAGCCATGAAAAGCTACGACCCGCAAAAGGCCGCTAGCGAATACAAGGACGCGCTCGAGAAATGGGAGAAAGCCGCTGCCGAAGCCAAGGTAGCCGGGAAACTCGCTCCGAATAAGCCGCAGCCACAGATCGATCCCGCCACTTCGCCGTGGTCGCCGAGCGGGCTGTTCAACGCCATGATTTCGCCGCTGGTTCGTTTCGGCATCGCGGGCGCGATCTGGTACCAGGGCGAATCGAACGCCGACAGGGCGTACGAGTATCGCACGCTCTTTCCGACCATGATCAAGGATTGGCGAAAGCGCTGGGGCTACGAGTTCCCGTTTTTGTTCGTGCAGCTGGCGCCATGGAACGTGCCGAAGGAACAAACCTGGCCGGAATTGCGCGAGGCTCAACTCCTGACCTTGTCGTTGCCGCGGACCGGCATGGCCGTGATCACGGATGTCGGCCATCCGACGAATATTCATCCACCGCAAAAGGAACCAGTGGGCCAGCGGCTGGCGCTGGCCGCGCGCGCGATTGCTTACAACGAGCCGATTGAGTATTCCGGCCCGCTATTCGCCGGCGCGCAATCGGACGCCGATCAAGTCACGCTCACGTTCGATCATGTCGGCGACGGGCTGCAAAAACGCGGCGAGCGGTTGACCGGATTCACGATTGCGGGCAAGGACAAACAATTCGTGCCCGCCTTCGCAGTCACGGTTGGCAGGGACAAGATCAAGGTGTTCAGTCCGAAGGTGAAAGAGCCATTTGCGGTTCGCTACGGATGGCACAATTTCCCGGAAGGCAACCTGTGGAACAAAGCCGGGCTCCCGGCCTCGCCGTTCCGCACCGACGATTGGGAGATGCTCACGCAACCCAAGCCGATGATGTCACCCATGCCCTCGAAGTGACCTTATTCTTGAGCTTTGGCGTGACGAATCCGGTAGAGCGTGCCTTTGTAGCGGTGCCCGCCCGGTTCGCCGGCGCGCATCATTTCGGTTGTGAAACTCAGCCCCGTCTGTGTCAGTGTCTCGCGAAGATACTGTGCGGGTGGGCGATCTTGGTCCGTTAGCAAGCATAACCCGTCGGGCGCCAGAATCTTGCCGATCAATTCGACCAGTGGATCGACGTGCCGACGCTCAAAGACCAGATCTGAACCGAGGATCAACGAATACTGCGCATTCTTGGGTGGAGAGCGCCAATCCATCGGCAGCAATTCGAAGTTCGTGAAGCCGTTCAATTTCGCGTTCATGGCGGCGAAGCGCGTTGCAGTTCGGTCGCAATCGCTGAAAATCACGCGCATTCCTTTGGCCAACGCAGCGATTCCCGCCAGTCCCAATCCGCAGCCAACCTCAATCGCCGTGAGACCGGCGGGCCATTCCGAACGCAAGATGGCGCGGGCCAGCATGCGCGCCGCGGGCCATAGGTCGGCCCAATAGGGCATGTATTCATCTTTGTCGAAGGCGCTGCGAATCGTCGGATGGTCGAGGATGCGGTCGGAGTCTTGCGGCCGGTCGATCAAGAAGGTGTGGCCCTCCACGATAACGGTCTCGCGGCGCAGTTCGCCGAGCGCTTCCCAGGGTGTTTCCGGTAGATGTGGTTGTTCTAGTGTCATTGCAGAAGCTTCACGCACTCGACGAGGTTGTCTTGAGTCATCGGCGGACCGGCTGGAAATAGACAGTAAGCGGCGGGAGAACCGAGGCTATCGAGAATTATCTGCCGGTCGTTCGGCACGGCGAATCCTTGATCGCAGGGGATATGACCGGAAATGAGCCAACTGGCATCGACCTCGGTCAAGAACGCCTGGATATTTGCTTGCGACGCGTCCCGCCCCCAAACAAGCGAAAAAACCAACCCGCCGGGAAGTAAGTCCTCGGGATCATGTCCCTCGCGTTCGAGCTGGAGCGGTCTGAAATTCGCCAGCGCCGCCGGAGTTGGGATACTATGGCTGATGAACACGCGGTTGGGCGTTCGCACGACGATGGGAAGAACGGCAAACAGATCGAGATAAGCTTGATAGATTTCGTCGCCGCGGCGGCCGTAGGCAGTGCGCACTCCGTCCAAGAACGCGGCGTTCAGGTCGTTCTCGGCTTTGGCGATCGGACGGTTGGTCCATTGGGCCAGCTCGTGGTTGCCGGGCAGGTAGTGCACTCGTGACGGAAACTGGCACTTGAGCGCGCACCACAAATCGACGGCCTGATGCGACTTGTCGCTGCCGTCGTGATAATGGAACGTGCCGTGAATCAACTCTTGCACGACGAGGTGCCGGTTCAGGTTCCTGGCCAGGTCGGCGATTCTGAGCACCATCTGAATATTGCCGATGTTCCCGTGCAAATCGCCGACAACCATCACTTCGTCACCGGCACCGACGCGAATGGTGCGCCCCGTCCGCCCGGGCGTGGCGCGCGTCAAGTCGGTCGCGCGGCGAATGGTCGTCAAGAGCTTGTCGGGGTCAGGCATGGGAAACAGAAGTCAGAAGTCAGAAACCAGAAGCCTGAAGTCAAGTGTACTGACCGCCGACTTCTGACCGCTGACGTCTTGCCGCCCTTGCTGGGCTTTCCGAAGATTCTCTAAGGGTTTTGGTAATGACCGCGGTCGAACCGGCAAGCGGCAGCTCGACTGGCGGTCCACGTCAGAAAAATGATATGGTTGGTTGAGTCGCATTGGAAGCAAGAGAGCGGAGCGGAATGGAACTGGATCGCAATTTGAAGATCGACAGCGTGTCGCGGCTGCTTCCGTCGCCGGCGCACCAGATCCCGGCTGACAAGCCCGTGTCAGAAGCCGTGGAGTTGATGCGCCGCGAAAAAGTGGGTTGCCTGCTGGTGTGCGTTGACGGGCAGTTGGTGGGAATTCTCACCGAGCGCGACTTGGTGCGCCGAGTTTTTGCTCCCGGACTGCCGCTTTCGACGCCCGTCGCCGATTGCATGACCCCGAACCCGGTCACCGTTTCTTCGAAGGAACCAATTCGCGCCGCTATCGAGCACATGGAGAAGGGCGGCTATCGCCACTTGCCCGTTCTCGACGAAAAGCAACGCCTGGTGGGAACCTTGTCGATCAAGCGAATCGTCCACTATTTGGTCGAGCATTTTCCAAACCTTGTATACACACAACCGCCGAATCCGCACGCTGTTCCGCAGAAGAGGGAAGGGGCCTGACCTCTGACTTTCGGTTTTGATGAGTACAGCAGCCCGCTATCAATCGGCGCCGACACCGATCCAGAAATTGGAATCGGCGACGGTGCGCCTATGCGGTGACTCCGGCGACGGAATGCAATTGGCCGGCGCGCAATTGGCCCGGGCGTCGGCCCGCATGGGCAACGCTGTTTGCAGTCTGCCCGATTTCCCCGCCGAGATTCGCGCCCCGGCGGGCACGCTTGCGGGCGTGTCCGGTTTTCAGGTTCATTTTTCGAGTAAGATCGCAACGACTCCCGGCGATCGGCTTACCGCTCTGCTGGCCATGAACCCCGCGGCGTTGCAGGCCAACCTCAAAGACCTTGATCCCGACGGGATCGTTCTGATCAATTCCGATACGTTTACCGCCGAGGAATGCGCCAAAGCCGGCTACGCGGGCAACCCGCTCGACGACAACTCGTTGACCAAATTCCGGGTCTTTCCCGTGCCGATGGATGCGCTGACGCGCGAGGCCGTAGCCAGGATCTCACTGAGTCCACGCGAAGCCGATCGCTGCAAGAACTTCTTCGCCTTGGGATTGGTTTGTTGGCTGTTCGACCGCGCGACCGAACCCATCACCAAATGGATCAAGGCGAAATTCGCGACCAATCCCGCGGCGCTCGAAGGAAACTTGAAGGCGCTCAAGGCCGGCTATCGTTATGGCGAGCAGGCCGAATGGCCAATGCGCTATCACGTGCCCGAAGCGCATGTGCCGGCCGGCGAATATCGGCATCTCACCGGGACCGACGGATTGGTTCTCGGATTGCAGGCGGCGGCCCGGCTTGCCGGCCGGCCGCTGGTGTTTGCCGGCACGCCGATGACGCCTGCCAGCGAGCTTTTGCACGGCTTGTTCGAGCGGCCGCAGCCGGACGTGCGCTCGATTCAGGCCGAGGACGAAAGCGCCGCGGCCGGCATGGCGCTCGGCGCGTCGTTCGGCGGCGCTATCGGGGCCACCGCCACAAGCGGCCCCGGCCTGGGCCAGATGAGCGAAACCATCGCTCTCGCGGCCATGACCGAATTGCCGCTCGTCGTGATCGACGTACAGCGCGGCGGGCCGAGCACCGGTCTGCCCACCAAGACCGAACAGACTGATCTCCTTCAGGCGATGTTTGGGCGTAACGGTGAATGCCCGGTGCCGGTCCTCGCCGTAAGCACGCCAAGCGACAGCTTTGCGACGGCGCTGGAAGCCGCCCGCATTGCCTGCAAGTTTATGACGCCGGTCGTGGTGTTGACCGACGTGTTTCTGGCCAGCGGCGCGGAACCGTGGCGCATTCCGTCCGCGGATCAACTTCCCGCCGTCGAAGCGCCGATTGTCGAAAGCTTCGTGCCGTTCCAGCCGTATCGCCGAAACGAGTGGCTGGCCCGGCCTTGGGAAGCGCCGGGAACTTCCGGGCGAGAGCATCGTGTTGGCGGGCTGGAAAAAGA
>JBGQCZ010000081.1:0-11531 GCA_041495645.1 Gemmataceae bacterium
GGCAGGGCAAAGCGCCTGGCCTTCGCCGTCGTAATAGGCGTCGATGATCACGATCGGCTTCTTGGCCCGCATCTCGACCACGAACTTGCGCGCTTGCGTTTGTTGGTCCGGCGTGAGGCAAAGATCGGGCCGCGCATCGGGGCCCATCGGCCGATACACGTGGAACCAGCAATACATCACGCCCATTTCAATGAGCCGGTCGATCCATTCCTCGCGGAGCAGGTCAGTGTAATTCGTTCGCGCGAGGCTCGTGCAAACTCCCGTGAAGACGCGGTTGTTCAGGCAATTCTGAATGCCCTGCATGGTCTTACTCAACACGCCGCTTCGGCCGCGGCGCTCGTCGCTGATGATCTCCGTGCCTTCCACGGAAATCAGAGGCGTAACATTTCCCAACTTGCGGATCTTCTTCGCCGCTTCGTCGGTGATGAAATGGCCGTTGGTGAAAATCTGGAAATAGCAGTCCGGGTGCGGTTCGAGCAGTTCGAACAAATGCGGATGCATGAACGGCTCGCCGCCCACGATCCCGAAAAAAACGTTGCCCATCTGCTTCGCTTCCTTGACCAGCCGATGGAACGCCTCCGGGCTCATGGCTTCCATCTTCGAAGCGACATCGACCCAGCAGCCCTGACAGCGCAGGTTGCACGAATTGATGACCGAGACGTAAAGGAATGGCGGAAATACTTCGCCGCGCCGCAGCCGGGCCTTGTGCCGCTCGACCGAAAGCGTGCCCTTCACGCCCATGTTCCAGGCGAGTTTCCACAATAGTCGCTTATCGGCTTCGAAGAGCATTCGCCGGGCCATCTTCAGGAGCATGATCGCCTCAAATAAAACATGCCGTCATTTCCGTCATTATTATGATATGGCAGTTTCCGCCAACGTTCTCGGACCGAACGTGAGCAATCCCTGTAGTGAGTCAATCATGCAAACCAATTCCGATCTCGTCAGCCGCGTGCGTGCAGCCGTGAAGCGTGACCGCCTGCTGGATTCCGCCGTGCGGCTTTGTGAAGTGCAAAGCTGGACCGGGCAAGGCGGCGCTGTTGCGGATCGGCTGGCGGGGATTCTGAAAGCCGATGGCTTCGTGGTGGAGCGGCCGACGGCGGGGCATGCGGTCTCGCCGGCTGTCGTGACGCGGTTCGAAAGCGGCAGACCGGGTCGATGCATTCAATTCAACGGCCATCTCGACACCGTGCATCTGCCGTTTGTGGCACCGAGAGTGGTTGGCAGCAGACTCACCGGCAGCGGGTCGTGCGACATGAAGGGCGGGATCGCGGCGATGATTGAAGCGCTGCGCGCCGTTCGCGATTCTGGCGTGCTCATGGCCGGTTCCATTCTGGCCACTGCCCATGATTTGCACGAAGCGCCGTGGGGATATGGCACGCAGCTCGATCGACTGATTCGCGACGGCGTGCATGGCGATGCGGTGCTGATTCCCGAGCCTCTGTGCGATTGCGTGCCGACGGTGGGCCGCGGTTCGGCCACCTGGAAGATTCACGTGCGCCGCTCCGGCCCGCCGATTCACGAAGTGATGCGGCCGGTGAATGAGCCAAATGTAATCGCGGCCGGGGCCGATCTCGTGGCCCGCTTCATGAAGCTGAACGACGAGCTTTCGCGCAAGTCCGATCCGCAGGCTGGGCAAGAGAGCCTTTTCATCGGTCAAATTCACTCGGGTGAGATATTCAACCAATATCCGCAGGAATGCTGGCTGGAAGGCACGCGGCGCTGGCTGCCGGAAACCGACCCCGCGAGCGTGGAGACCGGATTCCGCGAGTTGGTCAATCGCTTCGCGGCCGATTGGCACGCCGAAGCGAGAATCGAATACAACCTGATCCGCAACGCGTTTCGCCTTGATCTCGCTCATCCCATGGTAACGACCTTTCGCGAGAGCTACGCGACGGCAAGCGGGAAAGAGATTCCGTTCGGTCCAAAGCCGTTCGTGGACGACGGCAACAGTTTTTGGCGGCTCGCGAACGTGCCGGCGATCACGCACGGCGCGCGCGCCGGCGGACAGCACACGGTTGAGGAGTGGGTGGAGATCGACGACTTGGTTCGCGTAGCCGTGGTTTACGCTGTGACCGCGGCGAATTACTGCTCGGCGTAATCTGGCGGAAAAAATCGGCGGATTGCTGCAACTTTGCCGGTGGTTTCGGTTATACTTTTCGGAGGATGGTTCGCATCCGTCCGGAGATCACCCACATGGCACTCACAACCGGGAAATATCTGGCCCACGAAACGCTGGCGCCTGGCATCAAGGCCATACGGTTCTTTCGCCCCGATCTGCGCCCCCAGCTGGACCCGATCATTCACGACGACAATGAGCTGTACGCCGATATCAAGTCCGCGGCGCTCGACGCCTTCGCCGATGGGGACGTGCTGATCTTCAACTTCGGCTTGATCGAGCGCTTCCCCACCGCCTTCTTTCAACTGATGATGCGCGTGCGTCAGACAGTGCTCGCCAAACACGGCCGGGTTTTCCTGTGCGGGTTTCGCCCGGAAATCCTTCCCGGAGTCGAATTGATGCAAGGCCGCCGGCTCTTTGAAATGACCGCCACCGAGGAACAGGCCTACCATCAGGCCAAGGCTCGCTCGCCCGCTTAAATTGACCATGACACTGCTCGAACAAACCCGCCGGCATTTCTTCCGCGACTGCGCCGTTGGCCTAGGCGCCATGTCGCTGAGTTCGCTCTGGCAGCGCGAAGCGCGTGCAACCAATCCGCTCGAACCCAAGCCCGCACACTACAAGGCCAAGGCCAAGGCCGTCATTTACCTGTTCATGGCCGGCGGACCGAGCCAGCTCGAATTGTTCGATCACAAGCCACAACTGACGAAGCTCAATGGCCAGCCAATCCCTGATTCGTTCCTGGCCGGCAAGCGCTTCGCCTTCATGGACACGTTTACCAAAGAGAAACCGAAACTACTGGCCGCGCGGCGGAATTTCTCGCGCCACGGGAAGAGCGGGGCGTGGGTTTCGGATTGTCTCCCGCACATCGGCTCGGTCGCCGATGATCTGACGTTCGTCAAGTCGATGCAAACCAACGTCTTCAACCACGCGCCCGCCAAAGTGTTCATCAACACAGGTTCCGCCCAGTTCGGCCGGCCGAGCATGGGTTCCTGGGTCACATATGGCATCGGCAGCGAATCTCAGAGTCTACCCGGCTTCGTGGTGCTGATGAGTGGGCCGCGCGGGCCGCGCGGCGGAGCGGCTATGTGGTCGAGCGGCTTTCTGCCCACGACTTTCCAGGGAGTGCCGTTCCGCTCCGGCGGCGATCCGATCCTGAACCTGAGTAATCCGCCGGGAGTGTCGCGCGACCAACAACAGCAGGTGTTGGACGCGGTGAAAGACCTGAATCAGACCCGTCTGGCCGACACCGGCGACCCGGAAATTGCCACCCGCATCGCTCAGTATGAAATGGACTTTCGCATGCAGATGGCGGCCCCGGAACTGATCGACCTCGCCAGCGAAGACCGCAAGACAATGGCGATGTACGGCGCCGAGCCGGGCAAAGTCTCGTTCGCCAACAATTGCTTGCTGGCCCGCCGGCTGATCGAACGCGGGGCGCGCTTCGTCCAGCTTTACCACACCGATTGGGACCACCACGGCGACAACGTCAACAATCTCGGCAAGGGCCTCGACAAGGTTTGCTCGGAAGTGGACCGGCCAAGCGCCGCGCTGGTCCGCGATTTGAAGCGCCGTGGCCTGCTCGATTCGACGCTGGTGATTTGGGGCGGCGAATTCGGCCGCACCCCCATGGGCGAAATCCGCGACAGCATTGGCCGCAACCATCACATCGACGCCTTCACCGTCTGGCTTGCCGGTGGCGGCGTGAAGCCCGGCATTTCAATTGGCGAAACCGACGAATTCGGCTTCGCCCCGGTCGCGGATCACGTTCACGTCCACGACCTACAGGCCACCATTCTGCATTTGCTGGGCCTGGAACACACCAGGCTCACTTATCGCTTCCAGGGCCGCGACTTCCGTTTGACGGATGTGCACGGCGATGTCGTGACGAAATTGCTGGCATGACAATTCGGAAATAGAACGCGGATGACGCGGATAACGCGGATTTGCGCTGATCAGAAACCAATCATTTTTGATCCGCGCAAATCCGCGTTATCCGCGTTCTATTGCTTCGTTCACTCGCTGTCGCGCCAGTGCCAGCGCTTCGCCGAGTTTCTGCACGTTCGGCCCGCCGGCTTCGGCTTTGTCGGCTTTCCCGCCGCCGCGGCCGCCCACCACACCAACTACTTCCTTGATCAAGTTCCCGGCGTGAACCTTCGCTGTCAGATCGTTCGTAACCACGGCACGAAAGGCGGCTTTGCCTTCTTCTGCCCAACCCAGCACGATGACGCACGTGCTGGCCTTGGAAATCAACCGGTCGGTTTGCTGGCGGACTAGCTCCATCGTTCCGCCCGGCAGTTCGCCGATAATCGCCTTCGCCCCGCCGACGTCGGGCGCTTCGGCCAGCAGCTTGTCGATGGCCGCGTTCAAATCGCCCGCCACGCCCTTCTTCATTTGCGTCTGAACTTTTTTCAACTCTTCCTGCAATGATTCGACCCGCGCCGGTAATTCCTCGGGCGAGCAATTGAACTTGCCCGTCAGTTCGCCAACCACCTTCGAGAGCTTCTGCACCGCTTCAACCGACTTGCGGCCCGTGACCGCCGTCACACGGCGCACGCCTTTGCCCACCGCTTCCTGCGAAACGATCTTGAACAAGCCCGCTTGCGACGTGCGGCTCAAATGCGTCCCGCCGCAAAACTCGACGGAATCGTCCGGCGTCGCTTCCTCTGGCTTGTTTGGCCCAATGAGCAACACTCGCACCGGGTCCGGATATTTCTCGCCAAACACCGCCCGCACTCCCGGAATCTTCTTCGCCTCGGTCAGCGGCATGACGACAGCATTCACCGGTCGGTCGCGGTTGATCTGCTCGTTGACGATCTGTTCGACTTCGGCGGTCTGTTCGGGAGAAAGCGGTTTGTCATGCGAGAAATCGAAACGCGTCTTTTCGGCATCGACCAGCGAGCCCTTTTGCTCGACATGCTCGCCAAGCACCTTGCGCAGCGCCAAGTTCAGCAGGTGCGTCGACGTGTGATTGCGCATGGTGTCGAGCCGCACGTCGGGAGTGACCGCCAGCTCGACGTTCTGGCCGACTTCCAGCAATCCCTCGGGCAGCGAACCGACGTGCAGCACGGTATCGCCGAGTTTTTGCGTCGTCTCAACGACAAACTGCCCCGTCCCGCCCGTGATCGTGCCCGTATCGCCGACTTGCCCCCCCTGCTCGGCGTAGAAGCAGGTTTGATCGAGAATCAGCCCGACGGTCTTGCCGGGAAGCAAAAGCCCGCCGGTGATGACTGAGTTGTCCTCGACCCAGCCGAGGATTTGCGCGTTGGCGGTGAGGCCAGAGTATTTGAGCGAGTCGTCGGTTGCGGGCAGTGTGCCTTGTACCGCAGCAACGATCTGCTTCTTTTGCCCTGCGCGCGAGCGAGAGCGTGCCCTCTCCATTTCTGTCTCGTAGCCCGCGCGGTCGACACTGGCTCCGATTTCTGAAGCCATTTGTTCGGTGATGTCGATGTAGAGACCGCAGGTGTCATGAAGCTGAAACGCAATCTCCCCGCTGATTGTAAGTTCACCCGGTTTTACTTCAAATTGCAGCAGCAATTCCTTGATTGGTTTTTCGGGCGAGAACTCATCCGCTCGCTTGGACCCAGATTCCGATTCGTACTGGAAGTATGAAGGATCGCCTGGGAGGTTCCCCATGTTACGACCCTTGTATCGCTCGCCAGAACGTCGCAACGATTTCCCAACCTCATCCCAGACCGCCTGGTTGAACATCACCATGCCTAGCATTAGAGTCCGGTGGAAACTCACTTCCTCGCCAAGAATAACGTCCCGCACCCTATTTGGATTTCGACCGAGTTCTGGGAATGCCGCGCCCATTTTTTCCACCACTTTTTCCACGAGCTTATGCAGGAATGGGCCGGGAATTCCTAGATGTTTCAGTCCGTATCTTTCGGCGCGGCGGAGGATGCTGCGTAGTACATAGCCTCGACCTTCGTTGGAGGGCACCGCTCCATCGGTCAACGCGAATACCAGCGCACGAACATGGTCCGCGATCACCCGATATGCTGTATCCTTCAGGTCATCGACCTTGCCAGTGTAGTTCGGCACATCCTCTACATTCCTAAGTGCCTCAAAAATCGGCTTGAACACATCGGTGTCGTAGTTGCTGTTCTTGTCTTGCAGCACGGCGGTGATGCGTTCGAAGCCCATGCCGGTGTCGACGTGCTTGGCGGGCAGCGGGGTGAGGCTTTTGTCGGGGTTGCGGTTGTACTGGATGAAGACCAGGTTCCAGATTTCGATGACATCGGGGCTGCCCTTGTTGACCAGTTCGCGGCCGCGTTTGTCGGGCGTTTTGTCGTAATGGATTTCGCTGCACGGCCCGCACGGGCCGGTTTCGCCCATTTCCCAGAAGTTGTCCTTTTTGCCGAAGAAGTGAATGTGCGACGGCTCGACGCCGACGCTCTTCCACCAGCCCGCCGCCTCTTCGTCACGCGGGACGTTGTCGCCGCCTTCGAACACGGTCACGTGCAAGCGCGACTTGTCGATTTTCCAGACCTCGGTGAGCAGTTCCCACGCCCACTGGATCGCTTCCTTTTTGAAGTAATCGCCGAAGCTCCAGTTGCCGAGCATCTCGAAGAAGGTGTGGTGATAAGTGTCCTTGCCCACGTCGTCGAGATCGTTGTGCTTGCCGCCGGCGCGGATGCACTTCTGCGTGTTGGCCGCGCGCTTGTAAGGCCGCGTGCCCGTGCCGAGAAACACGTCCTTGAACTGATTCATGCCGGCGTTCGTGAACAGCAGCGTCGGGTCGTCGTGCGGAACGACGGACGACGACGGCACGAAGGTGTGCCGGTGCTTCTTGACGAAGAAGTCGATGAACTGCTGGCGTATTTCATTCGCGTTTGGCATGCCGGCCCCTAAAGACGCTTGCGGCTTTGCGATGTGCGCGCAAAGCGCAAGCGGCTGTGGTGGTATTTAATCAACTGGAGAGCAGGGCGACAGCCGGGGTTCGAGGTTATCCCGCATCACTTGATGAGCCGGATATTGAACGGGTAGCGATAGGCTACACCCTTGTTGGCTTCCATGGCGGCGATGATGCTGAAGACGAGGGAAAGAATGCCGACGATTCCATTGAGTGCACCGGGGATTAGGAGGCAAGTAACACCCGCGGCGAGATGCAACAGGAGTATTAGGATCTGGAAATTCAGTGCTTCCTTGCCCTGGTCATCGACGAACTTCGATTGGTCCTTCTTGATCAGCCAAATAACCAAGGGGCCGAGGAAATGTGTGAACGGCCCGAGCAAATGGCAGAGCAGGCCCATGGTCTTGTCGTCTTGATTCTGGGCGACCGGTAAAGCGCCGGATTCGCCAGCGGGCGGCGGGGCCTGCGAATCGGCGGGCGGCGTTTCGGGTTTTGGCGGAATGTTTGCGGCGCTATCGGGCGACGGATCGGACATGGTTCATCCTTTGGGTTGAAGTTGGTCGAACGACCGTTGGGCTTCAGCATATATTTCGCGGAGCGGCACGCCAGATTGCCGGGCCACGCGGGCGCAATCCTCGAATTCCGGAGTGAAAATCGTGAGGCCCTCGCGCCAGCCCTTCTTGCCTTTGATGGGTCCGAATTTCGTCGACACCACGATCGCTTCACGCTGAAGTTTGCTCCGCTGTGCCTGATGTCGGCGGACGCCGAAGGTAGCCGTTTCGCGGAACAGGATCGCTTCTAACTCGGTTACTTTTTCCTGCGGCGAAATCACGGAGAGGAGCGCGCCGGGCCGGTTCTTCTTCATCTGGATCGGAATCGTGAAGACATCGAGCGCTCCCGCCGCGAAAAGCTGCTCAATGCAAAAACCGATCACCTCGCCCGTCACGTCGTCGAGGTTGGTTTCGAGTACGACGACCGTGTCGGACTCTTGTTCACGTTTCGCGCTCACTCCAATAAACAAGCGCAATACATTCGCCCAATCGGGATAATCGCGCGTGCCGACGCCGACGCCGATGCGTTCCACGGTCATCGTTGGCTGTTCGACCCATTCGCTTACGACCGTGGCGAGGATTGCGGCCCCGGTGGGCGTGGTCATTTCGCCCTTAACCGGCACGCTTGCGAGCGGAGCGCCTTGCAGCAATAGAGCAGTCGCGGGGGTGGGAACGGGCATGATTCCGTGAGCGCATTTCACCGTACCGGTCCCCGGCGGAACCGATCGGCTGGTGAACTTTTCGACGCCGAGCAAATCGAGACCGATCGCGCAGCCGACGATGTCCACGATACTGTCCAGCGCGCCGACTTCGTGGAAATGGATCTTCTCGATCGGCACTCCGTGAACTTTCGACTCCGCTTCGCCTAATCGGCGAAAGATCCGCTGAGCTAGGTTCTTCTGCCGGTCAGAAATGCCCGACTTTGCGATCAGCGCTTCGATTTCCGGCAAATGGCAATGATCGTCCTGGTCCGGCGCATCAATCTGGACGTGCGTGCCGGAGATGCCGGCGCGGCGCTTGGTCGTGACATTCAGCTTGATCGGCAAGCCGAGCGAATCGAGCCCGCGACGGATGGTGTCGATATCCGCGCCGGCGTCGATGAGCGCCGCCAGCGTCATATCGCCGCTGATGCCGCTGAAACAATCGAAGTGAGCCACGCGCACGGATATTCCTCGTTTCATTCGCAAAGGAATTGTAGAGCGCGGCGGCGCGCTTGCCTTCGCCTCCTCTCATGCGGACAATGCCAGTGATGCAAGTGCCGCTCTCTGATTTTGGCGTATCGGTCGAAGTTCGCGACGCCGACTGCGTGTCGATCCGGCGGGAGACTCCGGCCCCGGACCTCGTGGACGTGGCCGCCGCGGTGTTCGACGCGCTCGACCGTCCGCGCAGTTTCCCCGCGTTTCGGCGCGCGCTCACTCCCGACGATCAAATTGCCGTGGTCGTGGACGAGCGCCTGCCCCAATTGGGCCTGATCGTGAGCGAAGTACTGGCGTACGTCGTCGGCGCCGGGGTCGATCCGAGCGCGATCACGCTCGTGAGCGCTCCCGGTGCGGCTCAAAGGTGGATCGACGATCTGCCCGATGCATTTCAAAACGTTCGCACCGAAATTCACGATCCGGCCGACCGCAAAGCCGTCGCCTACCTGGCCACCACGCGCAAGGGACACCGCGTCTATTTGAATCGCGCCGTGGTGGACGCCGATCAGGCCATTGTCGTCAGCGGTTGCCGGTTCGACCCCATGACAGGCCGCTTCGATGGGGCTTGCGCTCTTTTCCCCGCACTCAGCAACGCCGACACGATCAAGGACACCGACCGGTTTCTGTCGATGAAAGCGCCCAATTCCGCTGCCTGGCCGCTACAGGAGGAAGCCACGGAAATAGCCTGGCTACTTGGCGTGCCGTTTCTGTTGCATGTAATCGAAGGCGCGGGGGAAGGCGTCGCGCACATGGTGGGCGGGACGGTGGAGTCCGCGCCCGAGTGCCGGCGTCTCCTGGATGAGCGCTGGCGGGTGCGCGTCGAGCGACCCGCGCAAACTGTGGTGGTCACTCTGGGCGGCGACCCGGCCCGGCACGACTTCGAGACGTTGGCGCGAGCAGCGCTGTGCGCATCGCGCGTGGTCGAACCCAACGGCCGAATTGTCTTGCTGAGCCGGGCCAACCCGCGGTTGAGCCAGGGCATCGAGTTAATGCACGGAACCGACAGCCCGGCGGTGGCCGCGCGGCGCGTGCAAGAGCATTTGCCGGCCGACCGCGTGGCCGCCCTGCAGTGGCTCGAAGCCGCCCGCCATGCCGGACTTTATCTGCTCAGCGGTTTGGCCGACGACATAGTGGAAGAGATGTTCGCCACGCCGCTGCAGCAAGCCCGGCAGGTGCAACGATTGCTCGACGTACCGGGGTCGTGTCTGTTTCTCGACGATGCGCACAAAATGCTGGCCGAGGTTGAACAATAGCGTTTACGTTTCGCGCTCGCGCGACGGCAGAAGCGGCACGGAATGAAACCGTTGGCAGTTCACAACGAGCGCGAAACGTAAACGGGAGTTTGAATGATTAACCCGGACTACCAAAATGCCACGACCGGCGCGGCTCTGTTCGACCGGTCGTCGTGCGGCAAGGTCGAAGTGTCGGGCAAGGACGCGCCCTCGTTTCTGCACAACCTGTGCAGCAACGACATTGTCAACATGCCGCTGGGCGCCGGCTGCGAGGCGTTTTTTTGCACCATCCGCGCCAAGGTCGTCGCCTATGTCTTCATCTATCACGTGCGGCTAGCGGGCGGGCAGGACGCGTTCTGGATCGATACGGTTCCGGGCGGCAACGAAAAGCTCGTTGCGCACTTGAATCGTTACATCATCGCCGAGCAAGTGGAAGTCGCCGACCGCACGGCGGAGTTCGCACAGTTTCATCTGGCCGGGCCGAACGCCAAGGCTGTTCTGGCTCGCGCGTTGGCCGACGATGTGCCCGACCTGGAACAGCATCAGCACATGGAGCGGACTTTCGGCGTCAGCGTGCATTCGAATATTCGCCGCAATGATGTTCTCGGCGTGCCGGGTTTCGACATTGTCTGCTTGAAGCCGCTCGCCGGCGGTCTGACGCGGATGCTGACCGATTCCGGGGCCAAACTCGCCGGGCCCGAAGCGTACGAACTGCTGCGGATCGAGGCCGGCATGCCCGAGTATGGCAAGGACATCGACGAGGATCGCTTTGCCTTCGATGTGGGCCGCACCGCCCAAGCTATCAGTTACAACAAGGGCTGCTATTTGGGCCAGGAACCGATCGTGATGGCCCGCGACCGGGCGGGTCACGCCCCACGAACGCTGCTCGGCCTGGAACTCGCCGGCAACGCCCCCGCACCGCCGCGTGCGAAGGTCTTTCATGCTGGCGAGGAGGTTGGGTTCGTCACGTCGTCCGTCAATTCGCCAAAAATGGCGCGGGCGATCGCGCTGGCCTATTTGCGGTACGGCCATCAGACGCCGGGAACGGTGATGGAAGTGGAGACAACAACCGGGCGCGTCGCGGCGGAAGTCTCGGGTTTGCCGTTCGCTTAGTCGAAAAGACCAAAAAGAAGCACGATCGCCGAAACGGCGTTGAACAGCGAATGCAGCACGATCGGGGCAATGAGGCCGCGCGTGCGATGGGCCGCCCAACCGAGCGCGAGCCCGAGAACGAACAGCGGCATCGGACTCGGCCACACGTTGACGTGAACCATCGCGAACAGGAGGGCGGTGCCGATGATCGAACGCCGGACCCATTGTTCGCCGGCTTGCGGGAAGGTATAGGCGAAACCGAGCAGGCAAATCAACAGGGCAAACGCCAGCGGCTGCCATTGGCCTGGAGCATACAGCATTGTGAAAACAACCGCGCCGACCATCGCCACCCAACCGCCCCACCAACTTCGCGACAGCCACGGCAGCATCACGCCGCGGAAGATGAACTCTTCGGTGAACGGCGCGACGAATACGGCTTGAACGATCATCACGGTGCAGGCGATGGGACTGGCGCCGGGGCCCGCC
>JBGQCZ010000082.1:0-11511 GCA_041495645.1 Gemmataceae bacterium
CGGAGGGCCGCACTGCTGGCGCTCGGTCTTCAGGGCAGCATGGTTTCCAATGCTACGGTCGCCCAACTGCTTCACGACGAGGATGCCCAGGTTCGGCGGCTCGCCGAAGACGCCCTGTGGAACATCTGGTTTCGCGCCGAAGGCGATTCGCACAAACGCGAACTGCAGCGCTTGACGCAACTCAAGGACTCGAGCAAAAGCCTCCGCGGCTTGGACGGGCTGATTCAAAAGCGCCCGGAATTTGCTGAAGCCTACAATCAGCGCGCCGTGGTACATTTCCGCCGCGGCGATTATCAAAAGGCCGCCGCCGACTGCCAGCGGGCCCTCGAGCGCAACCAATTTCACTTCGGGGCCCAAGCCGGGCTGGCTCAGTGCTACGTTCGCCTGAAGAAACCGCGTGCGGCGCTCCGGGCCTTTCGATTGGCTCTGAAAATCAATCCCGAACTCGACGGAGTGGCCGAGTCGATCCGGTCGCTCGAGGAAACGCTGGGCGAAGGGAAATAGCGGGCGCTAAACCGTAAACGGCGAATTGCTAGATCGGGTCTTTCGTTTTCAACTGCAAGTTGATTTCGCGCACGTTGTCGAGAATCCGAAAAACGGAAATCAGCACCTCGCAAAAGACACGCCACATCACCAGGCCGACGATCGTCGAAAAGAAGGCGACCAGGAGCGATAAGAGCCCCAGCAAGGCGGTTTCTCGTCTGGCGAACATTCCGAGCAGCCCCAAGATCCCGTAAACCAGGCCGATCAGCAGGATCACCGCCGCGCCCAGATAGAACATGCCGACGATGATGATCGGCGTCACCATCCGGCGGAAAATAAGGTAATCGAGGAAAGTTCCTCTGGGTCTAGGCGGCGGCGTCTCAAACGGGGAAACGGTCGCGGACCCATCCCACCCGGACGGGTCCACCGCGGGCACTTCATTCAGTCGCGTTTGAACGGCCGGAACATCAGCAGCGATATCCTTCGGGTCGGCGGCCGTAAAGCCGTTTTTGCATTGAGGGCATTTGATTTGGCGGCCGATCACGCCTTCAGGCGCCCGGATCTTTTGCAGGCACATCGGACACGCAATCACGATCATCGTGGACATGCTTTTCCTCATCGGCCCGTCAGCGCCATTTCGGCCGAGTGCCAGATATTGCTGCCGCTTACCAGTTCGATCTTCACCGCCGAAATCGCGCCCTCCGGCACCATCGATTCCGAAACGAACTCGAACGGCCGGCCCGATTCCGATGCTTCAACCCGAGCTTGAATCACGGTCGATCGGTCCAGGATTGCATACAGATCGAGCGGCTCTTCGGCCCGCCCACGGACCGTGCCGCACACTCTGAGTCGCTCGTCATGTATTTCCGCCGTTAGATCCGTCAACCAAGCCCGCCCGCGAATTTCGAGGGCCGCCTCGCCCGGCATCCCGCCTCCCGATTGCTCCGACTCTATGTCGATCCGCAGCTCGTTGCGCTCGTGCAATTTCGCGGTTATTTCAATCTCGAACGGCGTCGAACGGTCCGGCCATTTGCCGAGAAGTTTGCCGTTCAACCAGATTTCCGAGCGCCCGGCAAGGGCCGCGAACGTGAGCCAGACACGCTCGAATTCATCGAGTCGTCGCGGTAGTCCAAAGCGGCGCACGTGGCGAACGCGGCCGGTGAAATCGACCAATCCGCAATCGCGCCAAAGTGCGGGCATGTGTGCCGTCAGCGGCGGAAGGTTCGCGTCCGAACCATCGGCCCGGACGAGCCGCGTCAGTTCCCAGGGCCCGCGCAGGCGAATGCGATGAGGAAGCACTTTAGTGTTCAGCGTTTCGTGGTCTGTGATCAGTGGGCATATTGTATGTGGCTAGGGAACGCACTATTTTCAAACCTTACTACTGACCGCCAACCACTAACCACCGACTGCTGACATGAAAATTCGTTGGGGTATCCTCGGCGTCGCGAATATCAACAGCCGATTGCTGCCGGCGTTCGCCAAGGCGAAGAACGCCGAGTTGCGGTCGATTGCCAGCCGGTCGCTGGACAAGGCGAAGGCGGCGGCAAAGACCGCGGGCATTCCGGTAGCACATGGCAGCTATGAAGCATTGCTCGACGACTCGAGCATTGATGCCGTGTATCTGCCGTTGCCGAACCACTTGCACGCGGAATGGGCCCGCATAGCGGCCGATCGCGGCAAGCACGTGATGTGCGAGAAACCGCTCACGCCAAGCGCGGCCGAATCGCGGCAACTCGTCGATTATTTTCGGGCCAAGGGCGTGCGGCTCATGGATGGCTTCATGTGGCCGCACCATCCGCGCACGCATCGGTTGAAAAAGTTGCTGACCGACAGTGGAATTGGACGCGTTGTGCACGTGAGCAGCGCGTTTACATTTCCGCTCGATCTCGATCCTCAAAATATCCGGCTAAACGCGGCATCGGCCGGGGGCAGCTTGCTGGATGTGGGTTGCTATCCGGTCTTCGGCATTCGCTGGGCGTTTGACGCGGAACCAGCGAGTGTGTGGGCGACCGCGACGATGCGCGACGGCGTGGACCTGAGCATGAGTGCCGTGTTGAAATTCACCGAGGGTCGCTCAGCGACGTTCGACTGCGGCTTTACGCTGCCGTTTCGCGGCTGGATGGAAATAGCAGGCACTCAAGGCGTGGTGCGCGTGCCTGAAATGTGGTTGCCACCGGACCCGGCGATCTACGAGATCGAGCGCGAACGCGGAAAGGTCGAGACCGTCTCGATCGCAGGGCACGATCAAATCGTGCACATGATCGAGGATTTTGGCAACGCAGTCATCGAGAAACGCGAGCCGACGCCGTCGCCCGAGGAGGCGATCAAGACTAATCGGGTCATGGATGCACTCTTGAGATCGGTCCGAGAAGGCCAAGAGATTCCCATCTAGTGCAAGTTTCAACTTTAGGTAGCGACCCAACCCGCTGTAGCCTGCGGCTACAGCGGGTTGGGTCAGATGGAGTGAGCGCGAAACGTAAACGGGATTATTAGATGTAAAGCGCCCGGCCGCAGTTCTTGCACATGAAGAACCGGCCGGCGTCAAGTTCGCGCAGATGTTGCTGAGTCAGCGAGCCGTTGCAGTTGGAGCAAGTCTTATCTTTGACGGCAGCGATGCCGTCGGCGCCGTGTGCCGTGATGAGTCGATCGTAAATTGAGCGGATGTCGGAAGGCAGGATCTTTTCGAGCTCGGTTAGTTCAGCTTCGGCCCGCTGAAGTTCGCCCGCCAGCCGTACCTGCCGCTGATTCTCTTCCTGCTCGAAGCCGGCCAATTCCCGCTTCGCCGTGGCGAGGGTCTTGTCCAACTCGGGGGTCTTCGCGGTCCGGTCGTCAATCTCCGTCAGAACGGCGAAAACCTCGTCCTCGAGTTTCGCGCACTGCTGCTTGTTGTGGGTAATCTCGTGCTCGAACGCGTCCATTTCCTTTTTGCTGGCGGCGGTTTCGCGTTGTTTCTCGTACTTGGCGATTTGCTGGTGGGCGGCCTTGAGGGAGACTTCCGTCTCGTGCGACGTGACCTTGAGCTTCTTGACGGTGTCGTGGCCTTCGCGGACCGCATCCTCGGCGCGAGTGAGCCGCATTTGCTGCTGCCGAAGCAGCCTTGGCCCTTTCTCGGTCTCGGCCTTCACATCGCGGATGAGGCGATGCAGGCGGTGCAACTCGCGGAGTGTTTCAACGATGCCGGGCATGGTGTTCCTTAATGTATTGGCCCGATCCCCAAACGAAAACCGCCGGCCTTTCGGCCGGCGGTGAAGAGTCAGTTTTTCAGGCTCCCATCGAGGAAGCCTTCCAGTTGGCGGCTTCTTACCGGGTGTTGCAGTTTTCGTACGGCTTTGGCCTCGATTTGCCGCACCCGTTCGCGCGTCACCTTGAAGATGCGGCCCACTTCTTCGAGCGTGTACGTGTAACCGTCGCCCAGGCCGTAACGAAGCTTGATGATCTCGCGCTCGCGGTAAGTCAGGGTCTTGAGCACGTGGTCGATTTTGTCCTTGAGCATTTCTTGCGTGGCGGCGCTTACCGGCGAATCACAGTGGTTGTCCTCGATGAAGTCGCCGAAATAGCTGTCCTCGCTCTCGCCCACCGGACGGTCCAGGCTGATCGGGTGCCGGCTGATCTTCATGACGCGCTTGGTTTCGTCCAGCGTATAACCGGCGCCCTTGGCCATTTCTTCGACAGTTGGTTCGCGGCCGAGTTCCTGTTGGAGCTTTTTCGAAACGTTGCGGAGCTTACTCATCGTCTCGATCATGTGGACCGGGATGCGAATAGTGCGGGCCTGATCGGCGATCGCCCGGGTGATTGCCTGGCGAATCCACCACGTGGCGTAGGTGCTGAATTTATAGCCGCGGCGGTATTCGTATTTGTCCACGGCCCGCATCAGGCCCGTGTTGCCTTCCTGAATCAGGTCCAGGAAGCTCAATCCGCGGTTGCGATATTTCTTGGCGATGCTGACGACCAGCCGCAAATTGCCCCCGGACAAGGCGCGTTTGGCGTCTTCGTATTCCCTGAAACGCTCGCCCATCGACGTGACCCGCTCGCGCAGGCTCGCCGGCTCTTCGAGCGTGATCGCCATCAGGTCAGCCATTTCCTTCTGAAGGTTGGCGCGATCTTCCTTCATTTGGCGTTGGCCTTTGAGCGACTCAATCTCCCTTTCCAATTCGTCCATCCGCACCGAGATCTGCTCCAGCTTCTTCATCAGCGGCTGGACCTTTTGCGTGCGGATGCTCAACTCTTCGACGAGCGTAACGGTCTTACGGCGGCGGGCCTTGATCCGCTCGCGAATTTCGGCCTTTTGCGATTCCGCGGTCTTCTCCTCCGAGAGCGTCTCGAAGTCGCGGAGATTCTGATCCATCAGAAACTCGAGCGTCTTCAAGTTGTGCGGCATCCGGGCCATGATCTTGTCCTTCTCCAGATTCTCGGTGAGAGAGATCTTCACCGTCCGGTCGAAGGGCAGGTCGCCCGTGTGGACGCGTTTCAGCGTCTCGACGACGTTGCGCAGGGCATAGTCGCATTCGAGGACCCTGCGGCGGAAGCGCTTGCGGGTGATTTCGATTTTCTTGGCCAGGGCGATTTCCTCGTCCCGCTTGAGGAGCGGAATTTCGCCCATTTGCGTGAGGTACATGCGCACGGGATCGTCGATGTGCCGTCCGTCGCCGTCGTCCACGAAGGCCACTTCGATTTCGGGTTGCGGCCCTTCGGGAACTTCGGGGCTCGCCTCGCCTTCACGCTCCTCGGCATCGGACTCCTCGATGAGGTCGATGCCCATTTCCTCGAGCTTTTGCAAAATGCGATCCAAATGGCCGCTGTCGGGAGAATCGTCCGGGACGTACTCCTTAACCTGCGAATAGGTCAAATAGCCTTTGCGTTTGCCGGTCTCCAGCAACGTTTTCAGGCCGTCTTCGATCTTCAGTTCCATCCAGTCCCTCCCTCGCCAGATGAGCGATCGCCTCGGGTTTAGCGACCGGTGCCTACGTTTGGCTTTGCAGCCGTCGAAGAAGCTCCATCTCCGTCTCGTGATCCGATGCGGCCGTGAGTTGGCTCTTCAACTCCTGCCGCGCCGCGCGAGTCGTCACGTCGTCAAAGGCCGCCACGATTCGCTCGAACCATTGCAGCTTGTCGAACGTGCTCTGCCGGCCCACATCCATGAAATCCATTGCCTTGACCAACAAGCCCTCATCCTCGGCTGGCATGTGCATCCGCAACTCGTCCAGCTCGGGCGCGAGTCCCCGCTCCTGGAGAGTATAGAGCCCTTGCAGGAGTTTACGCAACCCTGAATGGTCCATCTGCTTGGGCTTGATCCGATCTATTGCCGTCGCGACCAGATCGGGTTGCGCCAACAACAGTTGCAGAAGTTCCTGTTCGTGAACCGGCGCTTTGCCGCCGCGTTTGGTCTCGGGTTCTTGATGCGAAGGAACCCGATCGTCCGCATCGCGGCTCACGGTTTTTTTTAGCTCCGCCAGACGCTCCCAAACGGTAGTCTCGCGAATTCCCAGCCGCCGGGCAATGCGAGTCAGCATCAATTCACGCTTCATCTGGACCGATTTTTCGACGTCATCGGAGGCTGAGGCGATTACGGCCAAGACTCCATCGATCACGCGCCGTTGTCCTTCAACGCCGTTGCCCGCTTCGCGCTCCAGCAATTGATTCAATTTGAAGTCCAACGCATCGGCCGCCTCGGTCAACGCCTTCTTGAATGGCTCCGCGCCTTGTTTGACCAGCAAGTCGCACGGGTCGAGCCCCTCGGGCAGCGTGGCGATCCGCAATTCAAGGTTCTGACTGGCGAAGATCTCAAGAGCCCGATCCACGCCAGTGCTGCCGCCCTGATCGGCGTCGAAAACGAGAACCACACGCTGGGCAAAGCGGCGCAACTGATGCACGTGCCGGGCGTTCAGGGCGGTGCCCATCGTCGCCACCACTTGGGCGATCCCCAACTGATGCGCCATCATCACGTCGGTATAACCTTCGACAACCGCCAGGTAACCGGCGGTCGCGGCCGCGTGCTTGGCCAGGTCCAATCCGTAGAGTTGATCGCTCTTGCTAAAGAGAGGAGTCTCGGCCGAGTTGTAGTATTTCGGCACGTGGCGATCTTCGCGCTGCAACAAAGTCGAATTGGGCAGAATGCGGCCCCCAAAACCGACGATCTGGCTTTGCGCGTTGCTGATTGGAAACATCACGCGGTCGCGGAAGCGGTCGTACCAGCCGCGTCCCGATTGCGATCGGCCCAACAACCCGACCTGCTCGAACACTTCGATCGGCACGCTGGATTGTGGTACGCGCTCGACCAACCAATCGCCGGCAATCGGCGCGAATCCGAGGCCGAATTTGCGAACGGTCTCGCCGAGCAGTTTGCGTTCGCCGAGATAGCCGCGCGCCGCTTCGCCGATGGGCGATTCGAGCAGGCATTCTTGGTACTTGGCGGCGGCCCAGCGGATCGCTTCCAGTTGCCGCATCCGGGCCATGCTTTCGGCGTCGTTTTGCTCGAGCGGGATATTGGCGCGCCGCGCGAGAATGGCTCGCGCCTCGACAAAGGAAACGCGATCGTGTTCCATGATAAAAGTGAACACGTCGCCTTTCTTATCGCACGACCAACAGCGGAAATTCTGGTATTTGGAATCGACCTGGAAGGAAGGGCGGTGATCGTTGTGGAAAGGGCAAAGCCCGAGATGAGCGTGGCCGTTGCCCGATGGTCGCAACGGCACCACCGCGCCGATGACGGCAACGATGTCGTTGGCCTCGCGTATCTGCCTGGTCAGGGATGCCCGATCTAAGCCCAAAGGGAAAACCCCGCAGGAACCCCAATCCAAACGCCGCGCCGATTCTTCAGCGTAACTTACACCAAACTCGCCTTTTGGCGAACGGAACACGTCACCAACCGAAAGTCTATTACCTTCAGCGGTGTCGAGGAATCCGGTCGGAGCGGTTTGGATGTTGAGAAACGATATTGCGCCGGCGACCATCCCTCCTTGGATGACGAGGGGAGTATATCGGTCCCGCGAAAATGCGTCAAGCTGGGCAAGAGAACCCTGAAAACGGAGATGGCGAGGTTTTTTCGCGTCGTGCAAAAAGATTGTTCCGGCGAACCGGCTGCGTAAGCTGCCGGGTGCGCGCCACACCCGGCAGCTTATGCAGCCGGTTCGCCGGGGGGTTGCCTTCTTGTTTGCGGCTCTGCCGCGCTAGGGTTAGTTCTTCTTTGAATAATCCGTGTAACGCTGCCGACGATTTCCCTGCTGCCGTTCATCCATGACAATAAGATGAACGCCGATGCCTGCCGCCCCGCTCTTCGCGCTATCGATCAAGCAGCCGTGGGCGACTCTGCTCGTGCACGGATTGAAGACCGTGGAAGTCCGCGTGTGGTCGACCGCGCGGCGCGGCAAGATCCTGATCCATGCCGCGCGAATTCCGGATGCTCGCCCGGAAGCGTTGCAGTTGGTTCCGGCCGAACTCGCCAAGGAATCGAAGTTAGTAGGTGGCATAATCGGCAGCGCCGAGTTGGTCGAGTGCCGCGCGTACCGCACCTTGGCGGATTTCACCGCGGACCGGGAGTTGCACTTGAATGACCCGGCGTGGTTTCGACCGCCGGTGCTGTACGGCTTCTCGTTCGCCGGCGCGCGGCCGCTGCCGTTTCGCGGCTATTCCGGTTGGATGCGCTTTTTTCCCGTTAAGGAAGCAAAATCATGACCGACCGGCGCTACATTGACTCGTCTCCCGGGTTGCTGGTCAGCGTGCGCGATGTGGACGAAGCCGAGGCGGCGCTCGCAGGTGGGGCCGACATCATCGACGTGAAAGACCCGTCGCGCGGCCCGCTTGGCAAAGCCGACGACGACGTGATCGCCGAAATCGTGCAGCAAGTGAATGGCCGCCGGCCGGTGAGCGCTGCTCTTGGAGAACTGGATGATTGGAACGACCAGATTCCGATTCGACTTGATCCAGGCCTTCGTTGGGTCAAGATCGGACTTGCCGATCAGGCCTCGCGATCCGATTGGCGTCAGAGTCTGAATTCGTTCCGATATCGAATCGAGGCCCAGGGAACGACAGGTCTCGTCGCGGTGGCCTATGCCGATTGGCGGCGTGCCAACGCTCCGCGGCCGGATGATGTGGCGGGATTTGCGGTAAGCGAGCGGTTTGCGGGGCTTCTGATTGACACCTGGCACAAGGACGGCAGCACGCTGTTGGACTGGATGACATTGGGGGACTTGATCGAAACGTGCGATCATTTTCGTCGGGTAAATGTTCCGATTGCGTTGGCTGGCGCATTGGGAAGAAGCCTGATTCGGCGGCTGCAGCCGGTGCGTCCCGCCTGGTTTGCACTGCGCGGCAGCGCCTGCAACGGTGGGCGCGACGGTAGAATAGACACAGAGCGAGTGCGCCGGCTCGTTCTCGAACTCTCGCCCGAGCACCTCATCAAGGAGTCGCCATGAAGCGTGCCGTCATTATCGAAGCGCTGCGAACACCGATCGCCAAGGCCCATCCCGACAAAGGCTATTTTCGCGACGTGCGAGCCGACGATCTCTCCGCCGATCTCATGGCCGCGCTGGTGGAGCGAACCGGCATTCCCGGTTCCGAAATCGAGGACGTGCACTGGGGCTGCGTGAAGCAGCAGGACGAGCAGGGTTTTGACATCGCCCGCAACGCGGCCTTGATTGCCGGGTTGCCGATCGAGACGGGCGGCGCTACCGTCAACCGCTTATGTGGTTCTTCACTGCAAGCGCTCAACCAGGCTGCCATGAGCATTGTGTCCGGGTGTGAGGACGTGCAAATCGCCGGCGGAGTGGAGCACATGCACCACATTCCGATGGAATTGGGATTCTCAAGCAGCCCGCGCCTTCTGCATAAGCACAGCCCGGCGGTGATGAACATGGGCCTGACCGCCGAGAATCTGGCCCGCCGCTATCGGGTCAGCCGGCAAGAGCAAGACCAGTTCTCGTTGCGCAGTCATCAATTGGCTGCGGCGGCGACCGATTCGGGCAAATTCAAAGAGGAGATTGTTTCCACCTGGGGCCGCGACGAGGACGGACACAAGCGAATCCTGAACGACGACCAAGGCATCCGCCGCGATAGCACATTGGACGCTCTCGCGGCGCTGAAACCGGCCTTCATCCGCGAGGGCGGCAGCGTGACGGCGGGAAATTCCAGCCAAATCAGCGTTGGCTCAGCCGCGTTGCTGATGATGTCCGAGGATCGTGCATCCGAGCTCGGACTGAAACCGAAGGTGCGAATCAAGGCGATGGCCGTGGCCGGCGTCGATCCTTCGGTAATGGGTATCGGCCCCGTGCCGGCCACGCTCAAAGCCCTCGATCGCGCCGGGATCAAGATCGAGGACATCGATCTGGTGGAACTGAATGAGGCTTTTGCGGCCCAAGCCTTGTCGGTGATGAAGGCGTTGAAGCTGAACCCGGAGAAGGTAAATGTCAATGGCGGGGCGATCGCCCTTGGCCATCCGCTTGGGGCCAGCGGAGCGAGGCTTGCCACGACTTTGCTGCATGAAATGAACCGCCGCGGCTCGAAATACGGCCTGGCGACGATGTGCATCGGAGCGGGCCAAGGCATTGCAACGATCTTCGAGCGAATTGATTGAGGCCGCGACGTGCGGTAGACTGGTAACGGAGGGTTGCGACATGAGCATGTTCGGGCTCGAACGGCGACCGGAGTTGGAAGCCGGCTTTTCGGTGCGTGCATTTCGTCCAAATGGGATTGCATTGACGCGCCCCGACGCCTTGCAGATCTTGCTCGAGAGATTCCCCAGCGTGCTTGCTGAACACGCAAAAGAGTCGCCGGTTGAATTCGTAGCCCTTGACCTTCAAGGACTCGGATTCGAATTTCAAACATCGATTCAGTTCTTGAACAAGTTGGCCGCTCAGTTAACAGGATCCGGATGGAGGTTCGTTTGCGTCGTTGATCCGAAAAACAATTCCTTGAATTCCACTACCGCCAAATCATTCGCTACTGTGGCAAATCCGGATGAACTCTACGAATGGCTGGTCGATCAAGGTGTTCGAAGGCGAGCCAATTCCCCGGAGCCTCTCTTTTCCATGAACGCCGCAGAAATTGCCGATTTGCGCGCCAATGGCGTCGAACTTGGCGGTCTCATCCATGAACTCGAAGCATTGAAGGACGCTTCCTGATGAGTGCAACATTCCGGGTGGTGATTCCACCATCGGAAGCCGCTAAACTGCGCGATTGGGCCGCTTGGGCAACCGGTCATGGATTGCGCGATCGATTCATGCGAGCGCTCAATATCATCAACTACCGCCTGAATTTCGAGCCGCGCGAAACTTGGAGCGAGGAGTATCGCGAGCTTTCAGGACTCAGACTTCAATTGCGTTTTGGCGCCGAGGATATGCTCGGAGTGGATTTCGGCGTCCACTTGGACGAATCAATGGTATTTGTCAAGCGCTTCAGTTGGATCAGCCCGAAAAACCAGCAAAGACCTCCACAGTAGTCGCCCACAAAGCCGCAAGCGGCTTCATGATGCAAACGCGTCCGCAAGGGCTTCGACGATCAGCACGAGTTGTACCTTGCGGTCGATCTGCATTTCGGCTTCTAGCGTGCGGTCGATGAGTTTCAAGAGTCGCTCCGTTCCCAATCGCTCCGCCAGCGACTTCACCGCGCGCTGCTCTTCGGCTTCGATCTTGCCGTCGACCCCCGCGCTGACGCGCAGTGCGCGATCGAGCAGATCGACAATCAACTTCAGCACCAAAGCGGCGCGACGCCGCTGTTGGCCGGATTCCTTGCCGGCTTCTTCGACGAACGCCATCCATTTACGACCCAGCCCGACGGAGTCGATTCGCGGCTCGGCCAACTGCGTCATTAACTCGTCGCGGAATTTCCATAGGTCGTCGTCGGCCATATCGCGTGCCAGGCCAAGGCTGCCCCCGCTCAAGCAGGCTAGGCGCTCCGCCTTTTCTTTGTCGATTTCCTGTTCGCGAAGCAAGTCGGCCACCAGGTTTGTGGGCAACGGGGCGAAGCGCACGATCTGGCAACGCGAGATGATCGTGGCAAGTTGGCGTTCGGGATCGGTTGCGAGCAGGATCAATA
>JBGQCZ010000083.1:0-11443 GCA_041495645.1 Gemmataceae bacterium
CAATCAGCTGCTGTCGGCGACCTGACCGTGATCACCAAGTACGCCTTGATCAACAACCAGGAAACGGGCAATGTGCTTTCAGCCGGCTTGGTGATTCGAACGCCGACGGCTGGCGTGTTACGATTCATGGACGCGCAGAATCAGCGGACCCTGGCTCAGCCGCAGATCAACGACGTAAATCTCCAGCCCTTTTTCGGCTACACTTACAACCTGACACAGAACCTCTTCGTGCAGGGCTTCCACTCGGTGACCGTGCCGACCAGCAATATTGATGTGATCTTCATGAGCAATGACGTGGGCCTGGGTCTGTGGATGTTCCGGCAACCAGAAGGGGCGTTTGTCCAGGGCATCGTCCCGACGGTCGAAATCCACATCAATACGCCATTTAGCAATCGTCAGCCCGGTCCGGTAATCATGGAGGACCAAGTGTCGTTGACGACTGGCGCGTATGTCTTGTTCCCGCGTTCGAGCATCGGCGGCGCCGTGGGCATTCCGTTCTCCGGTTTGCACACGATTGAAGCCATCGCGTCGTATCAACTGCGCTTCTAGAACAAGCAGTGAGCGGGGACAGTTCATGCAGGTTCGAAATTGGCTGATGGCGGCGGCAACGGTTGGACTGATTTGCGGCCTGGGTCAGGCCCAGGAACGGCGATTGTTCGGGCGGCCGAATTGCCCGCCGCCGTGCGAATGCCCGCCGGCGACCCCGGGCTCGCCGAACCCGACGACCGACCCGTCGGCCATGCCACCGCAAAGCAACGCCTTTAATGAAGCGCTGGCGTCGGCGGGCGAGGGCGGCACGCAACCGGCCGCAAGCTACATGCCGGGCTTTTTCGGCGACATTCTTGGCGGCTTTGTCACCACTCGGGTTTTCAGCTTCGCGCTCGACCGGTTCGTCACCGTGCAGATCCCGAATTCGTCGCAGGCCGGCGGCTACAAGATATCCGAAAACGAAAGCCCGCGGCCGATCGACCGCGTGTTTTACAACTACAACTTCTACGGCAATATCCAGGTCAGCGGTGTTCCGGACGTCCCGAAGCTACAGCTTCATCGCCATGTGATCGGTTTTGAAAAGACTCTTTTGGACGGTGATGCCTCGGTTGGCGTGCGCCTTCCGTTTTTGAACACAGCGGGCGATCTGGGTTATCAGTCGGGGTCCGTTGGAGACATGGCGATCGTTTTCAAATACGCCCTTTACAACGACCGCGCTTCTGGCAATTTATTTTCACTCGGGCTTGTAGTCGGCACGCCGACCGGCGACGCTCCGGCATTCCTGGACCCCAACGGAATTCGGTCGATCGTCCTGCCGATCGCGACCTCGACAGTCCTTCAGCCATGGTTCGGATACATCTACAACGTCACTCAAAACCTGTACGTTCAAGGTTTCCATTCCACGAGCATACCGACCGACGCCAGTGACGTGATTTTCATGGGCAACGACGTCGCCGCCGGGTACTGGCTTTACCGCAATCCTGACGCCATTCTCCGAGGGATCATACCCACCGCGGAAATTCATGTCAATACGCCGCTCAACCATCGCACAATCGGGCCGGTCACGATGTCGGATCAAGTGACGGTAACAAGCGGATGGTACTTCTTGTTCTCGCGAGCGGTAGTGGGCGGCGCGGTGGGCATTCCGATTTTGTGCCCCAATAAGATCGAAGCGCTCGCATCGGTCAACATGCGTTTTTGAAAGCTCATGCCACTTCTGCAATGCAGGCAGCTTGCGGGTTGGGGGTCGGGCGTTGATAATGGAATCATCACCTAACGCTGTTTCTCCCGAGGCCACGCATGCCCGAGATGGATGGCAGCTTGCTGTCGGACGACGAATTTAACGCACTCCAGGCCATTGCCGATCGATTCGCCGAGGCGCGGAAACAAGGTCCGATCGACGACTGGGAGCTGTTATTGCCGTTGCCCGACGCAAAACTCCGCCGCCCGGCGCTGATCGAATGCAGCAAGATCGATCTCGAATACGCCTGGAAATCGGAGGGGGGGCAACGCGGCGAGTACTACCCGGTTCGCTTTCCCGAATTGAACGGCGTGCCCATCGAGTTGATCGTCGAAGAATATCGCGTTCGGCATCTTTTCGGCGATAAGCCCCCGCTGGACGACTATGCCGTCCGCTTCCCCGACCAGTACGCCGAATTCGAAAAACGCATCGAGAAACTCATCGTCGAACGGTCCGCTCCGAAGTTTGCCAAGAGTGCCTCCGGCCCGACCCCGTCGCTGGCCAGCCTGTTTCCGACAGGTTATCGGCCGGGAGAAATTCTTGGCCGAGGCAATTTCGCCGAAGTCTGGCGGGCCGAAGCCCCCGGCGGCATCGCCATCGCCATCAAAATCGTGACTCAGCCGCTCGATAACGACGCTGCGCAACGCGAGCAGCAATCGCTCGAACTCGTCAAGAAACTGCAGCACCCGGCTTTGCTCTCCACCACCGCCTTCTGGATCATTCAGAACCGGCTCGTGATCGCCATGGAATTGGCCGACGGCAGCCTGCGCGACCGACTCCAGGAGTGCAAATCCCGTGGACTCAAGGGCATTCCCGCCGAGGAACTGCTGTCATATTTCCGCGACGTGGCCACTGGGCTCGACTGGCTGCACTGGCAGGGTGTGCTGCACCGCGACATCAAGCCGGAAAACATATTGCTTATGAAGGGCTACGCCAAAGTCGCGGACTTCGGGCTCGCCCGGGCCAATACGGGCAAGGCCGCCATGATGTCGGTTAGTTTCGCCGGCACGCCAGCCTTCATGCCCCCCGAAATGTGGAGCGGAAAAGCCGGCCCTCGCTCCGACCAGTACAGCTTGGCGTTCACCTATGCCGAGTTGCGCATGGGCCGGCGCCCGCTCGAAGGCGATGATTTCGTGCAAGTGATGACCAGCGCCATCGAAGGCGAACCCGATTTGGAGGGCGTGCCGCCAGCGGAGCAGACCGTGCTGCGGCGAGCACTGGCCAAGCGGCCCGAGGAACGCTTCGAGACATGTGAGGAGTTTGTCGAGGCGCTGGAACGAGCCATCCACCCGCATGGCGGCGGCGGACGCTGGCGGCCGAAAGTCGAAGCCATCACACGCGGGAGCGAACCCGCCGAAGGTTCCTCCACCGAGCGCACTGAACACAAACTGACAAAACCCAAGCAGGTGCTCGGGACCACCGACAAGACACTTCAGCAGCAAACAGTTCCGCCGAACAAACAATCGAAATGGCCCAAAACTCCGGGACCGGCCCCAACCCAGGGAAGTGGATTGAGGTTGGTCGTGGTGGTGCTTTTGGTTTTGGCGCTTGCCGGTGGCGGGGCCGGCATCGCTTATGTCGTTTTTTTCATGGGCGGCGGATCGAATCCATCATCGCAAAGCGAGCAAACTTCGTCGAAGATCAAGCCAGTCTCAACGACTTCGAAACCAGAAATTGTTGCTCCACCCGTGAAGAAGCCCTTGAAGCCGGATCGGTTTGCTCCGGCCGCCGACCCGAAAGACATCGGCGACGAGAAATACTACGAACGGATCGTATTCGGCAAAGGCGATGGCGAAGTTGCGTTTAAGCTGCTGAAAGATGGCATTCAGCCCTTTTATCTGATGGAAACAAAGGCACCCAATGCGCTTTTCGCAGCTTTCCGAATCGAAAAGCCCGCCGACGAGATCTCGAAATGGAAAGACAATGGCCCAAGACTGCCCGCGTTTAATGTAACGTGGGACGAAGCGACGAAGTGCGCCGCTTGGCTCGGCGGTCGATTGCCGACGCCGGAGGAACTCGATTTTGCACTGAGTCTTGGCATGCTCGCCAACCCGGCCGTCGGTCTAAAAAATCCCCGGCCCGTAACCGAAGATCGCAGCGGGTCTGGTATCTTCGATCTCACCGGCAATGGCCGCGAATGGACCAGTTCAACATTCAAACTCAAAGACGAAGACTTTGCCACCCTGCGCGGCCGCATGTTCACGCTCGCGAAGCCGGCAGGGCCGGAACAATTGAAAGATAATGACCTGCGCAACGCACAGGTGCAACGAACCAAGGTCGCCAGCCCATTCACCACATTTCGAGTCGCGATCGACTTGCCAAAAAAGAAAGAATGAACGCCACTTGCCAATGAATTGTAAACATTAGTACACTTTATTCTTTGGCCGTTGTGGAGTCTCCGGAGCAAATCGTGGCACAACGACAACTCGACTTCAAGACAATCGACGAAGCGTTTGCGGAAGTGGATCGTTTGCAACAGGGCGGATACACCAAGCTCGGCCAATGGGACCTCGCACAGATCTGCGACCATGTGACGTTTTTCGTGCGCGGCTCGCTCGACGGGCATCAATTCCGGGTACCGTGGTTGCTCAAGATCCTATTCGGGCGCTTGGTCATCAAGCGAATTCTCGGCAAGCGTCAGATGAAGGCGGGCGTTTTCACGCCGCAAAAGCCATTGCCCGAGTCGGGCGGCGACGAAAGCGCAGCCGTGGCACGCTACAAGCAAACGATGGAGCGATTGCGCTCTCATCAAGGCGAGCTGATTGACTCGCCGTTTTTCGGCCACCTTACGCCGCAACAATGGCGCGATTTGCATCTAATCCATTCGGCGCATCACTTGGGGTTTTTGCAGCCGAAATCGTAGATCCAGGCGTTTGTCAATGCACCAGCGCTTCCAGGCGGCGGATGCGGTCAGCGATCGGCGGGTGGCTGGCGAACATGCTTTCCGCCCGGTCGGCGAACTTCTTGACCGGATTGGCGATGAAAAGATGGGCGGTCCCGCGATTGGCCGACTTGAGCTCGGCCGGGTCGGCATCGATCTTACGCAGCGCGTTGGCCAGCCCTTGCGGGTAGCGCGTCAATTCGACCGCGGTGGCGTCGGCCAAATACTCGCGCTGCCGGCTCACCGCCAGCTGAATGATCTGTGCGAGGATGGGTGCGACGATGGACAGAATGATTGCGATCACGATCAGGACCAGTGCAACCCAACCGCCACCACTTCCCTTGCTGTCGGAGCTGCTCCGGCTTCGACCGCCGGACGAACTCCATAACATCTGCCGGAACAAGTCCGCCAACATGACAATCATGCCCACCAGCACCGCCATCAGCAGCATCAGGCGAATGTCGTAGTTGCGGATGTGCGAAATTTCGTGGGCGATCACGCCTTGGAGTTCGTCGCGCTGCAGCTTTTGGCGAAGGCCGGAAGTGATCGCAATCACGGCATGTTCGGGGTCGCGGCCGGTCGCAAAGGCATTGGGGGCGGGGTCATCAATGAGATAAACTTTCGGCATCGGCAGGCCGGCGGCGATGGCCATTTCTTCCACGACATTGAACAACTCAGGATCGTCGGCGTGACTGATCTGCCGCGCGCCGCTCGTCAGCAACACGAGCTGATCGCCCGCATAATAGCTGAGCAACGCAATCGCGAACGCAACGCCTCCGGCAATGGCGCCAATGAGGATCGCTCGGCCCCAGTTGAGATGGGATGCGCTGTCCGGGTCCAGGTAAGCCAAGATCCCCAGGCCGAGTATCAGGACCACCACCGCGTTGAACAAGCAGAAAATCAGCACCAACAGGGCGCTATTGCGCTTGTTGGCGGCGATGAGATCGCGGAAGGTAGGTTGCATGGCGCCCATGTTCGTCGCCTGTTGAAGCAGGGTTAGAACTTCACCTGGGGAGCCTGTTGCACGGCCGCTTTTTCTTCCGAACTAAGTTGGTAGAACTCGGCCGCCTTGAAGCCGAGCATGCCGCCGATCATGTTGGCGGGAAAGCGCATCAGTGCGGAGTTGTACTGGCCCACCACGTCGTTGTAATGCTGTCGTGCAAAGCCGATTCGGTTTTCGGTGGCCGTCAGTTCCTCTTGCAGGCTCATAAAGTTCTGGTTGGCCTTGAGGTCGGGATAGGCCTCGGAAACGGCGAACAGGGTCTTAAGAGTTCCGGAAAGAGCATTCTCGGCTTGGGCTTGAGCGGCCACTCCTTTGGCATTCATTGCCTGGTTTCGCGCTTGGATGACCTTTTCCAGCGTGTCCTTTTCGTGGGCGGCGTAGCCTTTCACCGTCTCGACGAGATTGGGAATCAGGTCGTAGCGGCGCTTGAGTTGCACGTCGATTTGCGACCAGGAGTTTTCCGTCTCCACCTTTTTGTTAACCAATCCGTTGTAAAGGAAGATCGCAAAGACAACCGGCACGGCAATCAGCGCGACGATAATGAGCACGACGATCAAGATGGTTCCGAGCATGTTCGAGAGCCTTTCTGAAGTAGGCAGATAGGTTCGACTGGGCAATATTGTATTCGTCTAAATGAAAGGCTGCTTACAGAGCAACTCATTTCTTCCGTTTCAACTGTTCCTTGGCCCATTTGATCCAATCTTGCGACGGTAAACCATACGGGCGGAATTTCTCCGGCTGGTCTTGCTCTTCGCGGTGGAACAATGCCCGATTGCGGCCCAGGCGGCTTGCCAGCGGAGTATCGATCAGGTGGCTGGAATCCGTCGCGCTCATCTGGAACAACACCCGCTGCGTGCATTCTCGCAATAGCGCACGGTCCATCGCTCGGTTCACATTAATAAGCGTGTCGCACCACATGATGCAATGAATGCCGACAGACGGTCCATCGCGAAGGATAGTGGTGAAGTTCTGGGCCGGCGTGACGGTAGTGCCGCGGCTAAAGGCATATTCGTCGTCCGGTTTGCGCAGATCGCGGAAGCGCTGCAGTCCGTGAACAATCAGGTAACGGGTCGAGCGATCCTCGGTTGCCCTGGAATGGCGCTGGCTGACGAGTTCGGCCAACTCGGCGATCGAGGGCGCTAGCGACCAGGGATCAACGGTTTGGGCCGGTTGTGGCAACCCGTCGACGAGTCGGGCAAGGAGCTCGGCGTTGGCGTCGTCGGCCGCGGTGCCGTCCAGCACATGGAATCGAGCGGCAAACGGTTGATTCGGATCGTCTGGCCGATGTTGAGCGGCCAACCCGAGAATCGCCGCCGTTACAATTGCGAGGGCCGCTTCCTCATGCTGCCCGATCATCAACAGATGGCAACCGGACTGCGGCCGGAATGTGGCGGCGGTTGGGTCCTTGATGGCGATGGCGTCGCCCAGCCAGGTGGAGAAAGCTCGTGGCGTGGCCGGCCAGGTTTTGGCACGCAGCAGAGCGTCGAGCAGATGATTCTTGCTGAGTTCAGCGGGGGCGTTTCCTTCAAACACTAATGGCGGCACACGCTTCGTGTTGCGGGCCCGTTCGTCCAATTGCTGAAGAATTCGTTCGCGGCGATCGTCGGATAACCACACCACTTGAAACACGTCGTTGCCTTCCAGCAGGCCGTTTTGATCGTTGTAGATGGCCTCGCCGGGGCGCGAAAGCAGTCGAGCCGCTCCGTTGTCCTTGCTGAGAATCAAATGCGCGTCGGCCTCGCTGCATTGCAGGGCAATGCGCACCGCCATCTGATCGATCGTGGCGCGAGCGAGCGAATAGGCTCCACCGAGCGTTTGCGATCCGAGCAGTACGTGCAAACCGAAGGCACGGCCTTGCCGCACCAGGCGGTCCAGGAGCAGTGCGCACTCTTGAGCCATCTTGTCTTCCTCGACGAAGAACTCCTGGAATTCGTCGACAATGAGCAGGATTCGCGGCAGCTTTTCGTCGGGGTGTTCGTCGCGGAAGCTCGCAATATCCGTGACGCCCGCGGTGCGGAATTTGTCGCCGCGGATCTTGAGTTCGGCATCCAGCCGTTGCAATACGCTGAGACCAAATTCGCGCTCACTCTCTATCGCCACCACGCGGGCGTGCGGTAATTGATGCTCCGCGTAAGGTTTGAATTCAACTCCTTTCTTGAAGTCGACCAGGTACATTTCGATTTCACCCGGATCGTAAGTCAGGGCCAGGTTCGTGATAATGGCGTGCAGCAGCGTGGATTTGCCGGAGCCCGTTTTACCGGCGATCAGGCCGTGCTGGGCGGTGCCGCGGCCGAGCGCGAGATACTGGCGCTTAGTCGCTCCCGAGCGCCCGATGGGCACCACGATGCCTTTGCGACTGTCGTCGGTCCAGATCTTGTCCGGCGCCGGACACACGAAGTCGAATGGCACTTCGACCCGACTGGCGTTCTTGGCCTGCGCGCCAATAGTGTTCACCAGCCGCGACGTGATCGGCGCCTCGGGCGGCGAATCCAACAGCAGCTCGAACTGCGAAAGCAAGTCGTCCTTGAAGGCAAATTTGTCGGACTTCCATATGAGGTTCAGGCATTGTTGTTCGAGGTCCGAAAGATTGAATCCGTGGGGCAAGGGGGCGCGAGCGTCCACGCTGACCAGGGCAAACACGCCGCAACCGGCCCCGCTGCTGACGATGCTGACCAATCGGCGGGCTGCTTCCGCCGTGAAATTGGTCGGAAAGTTTGCGACCACGAGCACTCGGTACGGCTCGGCCACTTCGCCGGCTGCCACGTTGTATTCTTCGATTGTCTTGAATTGGTGCCGCAGGTATTTCTGAATGACATTTTCCATGTGCGCGGTGATGTCTGACAGGCGCTGGTCGATCTGCAGCGGTTCTGTCCAGATACGGCTGGTCACGAGCAATTCGTCATAGTCTGACAAATGCATGAACGACGCGAAGTTGTCGCCAAGGCCCACGGGATCAACGATGGTAAAGCGGACTTTGCCCGGCGGCAGGGCCGTGAGAAAGCGCAACATGAGCGCTTGCAGCACTTGCACGGCCTTGGCCCGGCCTTGATCGCGGGACTTCAGCAAGAAACCGCCTTTTTCCGGGAAAGGCAAGAACGCAGGCAATTGCCCCTGAAGCGGTTGATCGAGCTTAAGTCGTTTATCGGCCGGGACGCCGCTGGGCACGGCCGCGAGATCGAAGGCCTGCTCGCCAAGCCGAATGCCGCGCGGCACTTCGCGCACTTCCGGCCGTTCTTGCCATGCCGGCGAATTCCAAGCGGGGAAAAGCAACTCGTTGGTTTCGCGCAGATCGGCGTGTTCAGTACGCAATGCCTGAATCCCATTCCGCCAGCGCTCGACCAGTTCGCTCCAAGCGGCGTCATGAACTCTCTGGATTTCACGAAGGCGATCGTCGTAAGTGGCATTGGCAGTGGCCAATTCGCGGTCGTGTCGCTCGTCGGCCTCGGCCCGGGCGGCCCAATTGCGTTCCTCGGCATTGTGTTGGTCGTCGTCGCGGCGCTTCAAGTTGTGCTGCGTGTTTTCCTTGTGTTTATCGGCGAGTTCGCCGAGCAGGTAAGCCCGGCGCTCGACAATGGCGTCAATGCGCGGCTGATAATGGCTTTGGGCGGACCGAAGGTCGCGTTGATGCCGTTCGTTCAATTGTGCCATTTTCCGATCGTAATCGGCTTGGGCTTGCTCGCGCAATCTTCGGCCGGCCACCTCGGCTTTGTCGAGCGCACGCGCCAATTGTTCGCCGCGACGCAGCATCTGGCGATTGCCCACGAGTTTGACCGCCGAGCGAATCAGCACGAACAATGCGGCTCCGCCGAATAATCCACCCAAGACATACGCGAAGGGTTGTGGCATCCAAATAGCCGGGAGACAACCCAACACCGACAAAACGACATACAAAGTCACGCTGGCGGGCATCGGCAAGAGCTTGGGCAACAGCAATCCCTTCATTTTCTCGAGTTGCTGCTCGGAAACACCCAGCGCCGCCTGCATGATCTGGAACGATTCGTTAACATCGTTCGTCGTTACCGTCGCCGACTTGCGTGGCGCGATTTCGTCGCTGCTGAGCCCGCGCTCGGCCAGCCAATGTTCCGCGTCTTGCCAAAAGCCATGAGATTTGGCCGTCCCTTCATTGGCGCGCGTTTGGTGCTTTTGCATCTCTTGCCGGGTGTCTTTTTCGCCGGCGTCGAAGAATGACGTGGTGGTCCAGACTTTTTCCTGAAGCGCTTCGCGGAGTTTTTGCTCGGTGTCGTCCATCTCCTCGGCGAGCCGCAGCCGAGCCTTGGCCAATTCCTCGTCGTTAAGCTGCGAATCGGCCTGGAATCGATCGATGGCAGTGTGCTTGGCCCGTTGCATGGCCGACTCGGCGTTAGCCAGTTCGCGGTCGCGGCGATTGGCCAGCGCCTGCCGCGCCGCCTGAACATCTTTCCCGGCCGCCGCTTTCGCATTTGCATATTGGTCTTCGACGCGGGACTCGATCTCAGAACGGATCTTTACCAGGCGCAGCAACTCAGTCTGCCAGCCGCGCTGACGCTCAAACAAGAGAGGGGAATCCATGATGTGCCTCGGTGTCTATCCTATTCGCATTCACTCTGCATCTGATGCATGATTTGTGCCAGACGATCGATGGCTCGGATGGCGGTCTGGGTCTGGGCCTCCAGCGGCTGCCAGAGATGTTCATCGAAATCCTTGCTAACCGGATCGTCCCAGTAACGTTGGACGTCTTCCCAGCGCAGGCGCAGGTCTTTCAAAGCGCCGTAAATCTTGCCGCGTCCTGTGGCGGGACTGATCATGGTTTTTTCTCAAGTTCCGGTGCAACGGGCGGCGTTTCTTCCTTCATCGCGCCGGGCGGCGGTTCGAGGGCGGCGTAGGCTTCCAGCGATTGTACCCGGCGCTCGAGCAACGCGATGCCGCGTGGCAATTCGGCCTCCAGTATGGCCGCCAGTTGCTTCGACGGGCCGTCGTACACCTCTGATACCATGGTGGGAAACTTGGCCATCCACCGCCGCGCAATTTCATGTTTTTCGGTGGCGTGCCGCAGTCGCATCTGGGCTTTCTTCAGATTCTCCTCCTGAACGGTCGTGTCAGGCGGTCGATCGTCGAAGCCCGGAAACTTGCGCATGTTCAACTCTTGCTTGGCTTGAAACGCCTCCTCTTCGCAAGTGCGAATGGCGCGCTGCCAAAACTGAATCTTCTCCTGGATGAAATCGTTGGCGCGGCGAAGCGTGAGATCGACGGCGGCCAACGAATCTTGCGCCGCCAGGCGAAACTTGCACACCTGGGCATGCAAATCCTGCAGCGCTTCGAAAGATCGTACATCGGCGGCGTTGATCATGAAAACAAAGTTCCGAGTTCCGAGTTCCAGTTCCGAGTTCCCGACCGCTAGGAACTTGGGACCAGGAACTAGGAACTGCACGGTCAGTGTTGCTGCAAGTATTCTTCGATGCGCTCGGCCTTGCGAAGCAGGAAGGGTACATGCTCGTTCGCGTGTTCGATGAAGCGAGCCAGCGTGTGCATGGTCTGCTCGAATTCTTCGCGAAACTTGGTGTGTTCTTGATCGCGCCATGTGTCCCCCAAGCCAACCATCTGTCCGTGGATCACGGCCAGGCCGGCTTGCAGATCGCCGGTAAACCGCTTCAAGGTATTGGCGAAACGGCGCACTTCATTGGGATCGACAACGGCTTGCGGCATGATCGGCCTCACAAACGGAAAGACATGTGTTAACAGCATTGTGACAGAGCGCGGCCCGCACCGCAAGAGTCGGTAGTTCGGTAGTGCTCCAAGGGTGTAACCAGATTCTCTGGGGGCCGGGGCGGACAACAGCGTTTTTTCCCTGGAC
>JBGQCZ010000084.1:0-11442 GCA_041495645.1 Gemmataceae bacterium
AGAAGCTGGTGGGCGGGCAAGTCAGCGATCAAGGCTCGATTTACATCGGCACGGAAGGCGTGCTGTATTCTCCGTACATCGCCGCCCCGGTTCTGCTGCCCGCCGAGAAGTTCAAGGATTACAAGCAGCCGAAGCCGGGAAACCAGGATCATTACGGCCAATTCGTCGAGGCGGTCCGCGGCAACGGCACGACTTCGGCCCCGTTCTCCTATTCCGGCCCGCTCTCCGAGGTCGTGCTGCTCGGCTGCCTGGCCACGCGCTTTCCGCAAGCTACACTCGAATGGGATTCCGAGCATCTGAAAGTGACAAACGTGAAGGAAGCGAACAAGTTTGTCCGCAAGACTTATCGCAAGGGCTGGGAAGTGGAAGGGTTATAGAACTTCGGCGGCGGAGGCCGAAGCGCAGCGAGGCGCGGTGGACCGCCCGCCTCGCTGCGCTTCGGCCTCCGCTGCGCATCGTATTTCATGAGGCAATTTCATGCGTTTTGGTTTGATGGCGGCTGCGTTGGCGTTCTTCGCCCTACAACTTACTCGCGCCGCTGACCCCGACCATGCGATCGTGCCCGGGTTTGAGCGATTTTACACCGGCGTGCGGCACGTGACGCCGGGCGGGCAACTGCTGCTCGGCGATCTCAATTGCATCAGTTGCCACGAGTCCAGCAGCATTACGAAAAAGGAAGCGCCGATCCTCACCGAGGTCGGAACCCGCGTCAAGGTCGGCTTCCTCAAGAAGTTCCTCGACGACCCGCAGGCGATCAAGCCCGGCACGACGATGCCTCGCCCGCTCAACGGCGATCCGGACCGGGCCGCGAAGATCGAAGCTCTGGTGCATTTTCTAGCCAGCACCGGCACACCAAAGCAAGAACGCCCGGACCTGAAAGGCATCGTCGCCGGTTTCGATTTGTATCGCAAGGTCGGCTGTTTCGCCTGCCACGGGCCGCGCAATGCGGCGGGGAAACCAGGTGCGACTACATCAACAACGGTTCCACTCGGCGATCTGAAAGCCAAGTACTCAATCAGCAGCCTGGCGGCATTTCTTGAGAATCCCTTGCATTCACGCCCGTCCGGCCGCATGCCCAAGACCCTCGATGGCAAGGAAGCCAAAGACGTGGCCAACTATCTCTTGCAAGGCTTGCACGTCGATTTGAATATCGCCAAAGGCGCAACGAAGTTTTCGTACTACGAGGGCGGCTGGGACAAGGTGCCGGACTTCGAGAAACTCAAGCCGGCACTGACGGGCACGGCCGCCGCGTTCGACATCGGCGTGGCCCGCCGTGCTAACGACTTCGCCATCAAGTTCGAGGGTGTTTTCAAGGCCGAGCGCGAAGGCAACCACCGCTTCTACTTGAACAGCGACGACGGCAGCAATCTGTACGTGGACGGCAAACAGGTGGTCAGCAACGACGGGATTCATCCACCCACCGGCGCGAGTGGTTCGACAAAGCTCACGGCCGGCGTCCACAAGATCGTCGTGACGTTCTTCCAGGGCGGCGGCGGAGCTGAGCTTGATGTTCAAGTGAAAGGGCCGGGACTGCCGCAGCAACCCCTGGCGGCTTTGGTCGCCGCCACGGAAGCAGGATTGGAAAAGAAGCCGGAATCGCCCAAGGTCAAAACCGAGGACGACATCGATATCCGGCCGGCGCTTGTCGAAAAAGGCAAAGGAGTGTTCGCATCCGCCGGCTGTGCGAACTGCCATCAAATGGGCGACGGAGCGAAACGGATTCAATCGACTGTGTCCGCACCGGAATTGAACAAGCTCAAAGGTGTTGGCGGCTGTCTGGCCGAAAAGCCGGGCAAGGGCGTGCCAGCGTACGCGCTCAACGAATACCAGCGAACGTCCCTGATGCAGGCGATCAAGAACCCCCCAAGGCCGAGCGCCGAGCCTGCCGCGGTTATCTTCCGCGCGATGACGACCTTTAACTGTTTTGCCTGCCATTCCCGCAACCGGATCGGCGGGCCGGAGGAAGCGACGAATTCGCTGTTCCTCACCGCGCAGCCGGAAATGGGCGATGAGGGCCGCGTACCGCCGCCGCTCGACGGGGTGGGCAACAAACTCAATGCCGGTTATTTCAAACAGATTCTCGACAACGGCGCTCACGACCGGCCGTACATGCACACGCGCATGCCCGGTTTCGGCGCCAAGAATGTCGGCCACTTGGTTTCGGCATTCGCCGAGGCCGACAAGTTTCCGCCGATCTCCGACGTGAAATTCAGCACGACTGACGCCAAGGTCAAAGCGGCCGGCCGGTACCTGACGGGGGGTCAATCGCTAAGTTGCTTCAAATGCCACACGTTCAACGGCCAGAAGGCCGAGGGCGTGCAAGGCATCGACATGACCATATTGACCAAGCGCCTGCAACGCGACTGGTTCCAGCGCTACCTGCTCGATCCGCAAAAGGTTCGGCCCGGCACGCGCATGCCCGCTTCATGGCCCGACGGCGCGACTTTCTACAAGGACTTGCTCGGCGGCGATACTCTCGCGCAAATCGAGTCCATTTGGGTCTATTTGAAAGACGGCACATCGGCACAGCCGCCAGTCGGACTCGGCAAGCAGTCGATTCCGCTCAATCCGACCACGAGCGCGATCATCTATCGCAACTTCATTCAGGGCGCCGGCACACGGGCCATCGGCGTCGGCTATCCCGAGAAGTTGAATCTGGCCTTTGACGCCAATGAATTGCGGATCGCCATGATCTGGCAAGGCGCGTTCATCGATGCGGCCCGGCATTGGAACGACCGCGGTTCGGGCTTCGAAGGCCCGCTCGGCGACAACATCCTCAAGCTCCACGGCGGGGCCGCATTCGCCGTGTTGGGCAAGTCCGATTCCGCCTGGCCCACCAGTGCGCCTAAGGAACTCGGCTTCAAATTCCTCGGTTACCGGCTGACTGCCGACGACCGGCCGACGTTCCTGTATTCGTTCAAGGATGTGAGAATCGAGGACTTCCCGAACCCGACCGCGGGCAAGGAACCGGCTCTCGACCGCACCTTCACGCTGTCTGCGACTCAACCGCCCAACGGGTTGTTTTTCCGCGCCGCGGTCGGCAGCAAGATCGAGGATGCCGGCGACGGCTGGTTCAAGATCGACGGCTGGAAGCTGAAGGCGCCGGGCGCGAAGGTCAGACAATCGAGTGGCAAGTCGGAGTTGTTGGTTCCGGTAGTGTGGAATGACGGCAAGGCCGCTATTGTCCTGGAATATGTTTGGTAACGATGAATTCGTAGGGTGGGTCGAGAACAGCCACTACGGGCCCGGCGCGGCCCCACCGTCCGGAAAAAAATTGTGGGCCTCGACCGGCCCTGAGAGGCCGGTCTCGACCCACCTACAATCTACAATCTGCAGCAAGCGAGAAGATTCCAGATGCGCTACATTCTGACGTTTTTCATCGCGTTCCTGCTTGCCCTGCCCGCTTCGGCCCAAAAGCGCCGCCCCACGTCCGTCGGTGAAGGCGAGGACCAATACTATCGCCTCCTGCGCTTCGAGGTGCCGCCCGGCCAGGTGTTGGAGGCCGGGGCCATCGAGCAGATGCCCGACGGCAAGATCGCGGTCGGCACGCGTCGCGGTGAAATCTGGATGATCGACAACGCCTTTGCCAGCGATCCGAAGCAGGCGAAATTCACGCGCTTCGCCCACGGGCTTCACGAAGTGCTGGGCCTCGCTCAGAAAGACGGTTGGCTTTACGTGGTGCAACGGCCGGATGTCACGCGAATCAAGGACACCGATGGCGACGGCAAGGCCGACGTCTTCGAAGTCGTCGCGGAGGGCTGGGAAATCACCGGCGATTACCACGAATACGCCTTCGGTTCGCGTTTCGACAAAGACGGCAACATTTGGATCACGCTTTGCCTGACGGGTTCGTTTACAAGCAACACCAAGTTCCGCGGTTGGGCGGGCAAGATCACTCCGGAAGGCAAATTCGTGCCGACCACGAGCGGGGTGCGTTCACCGGGCGGGGTTGGATTCAATGCCGAAGGCGACGTGTTTTACACCGACAATCAAGGCCCTTGGAACGGAGCTTGTGCGCTGAAACAACTCACCGTGGGCGGGTTTGTCGGCCATCCGGATAGTTTCCGCTGGTACAAGGACCCGGCGGCGAAGTATCTCGGCGAAGCCCCGCTCGTGCCCAAGAGCGGCAGCCGCATGGCTATCGAGTCGAAGAAGATTCCGCAACTGGTTCCGCCCGCGATCATGTTTCCGTACGGGCAGATGGGCCAGTCCGCGGCGGGGTTCGATTGCGATCTCTCGGGCGGCAAGTTCGGGCCGTTCGAGAAACAACTCTTCGTCGGCGATCAGACGCACAGCACGATCATGCGCGTTTCGCTGGAAAAAGTGAATGGCCGCTATCAGGGCGCTTGCTATCCGTTCCGTGCCGGGTTCGGCTCGGGCAACGTGCCGGCGCGGTTCGGCAAAAACGGCTCGTTGTTCGTCGGCGGAACCAGCCGCGGTTGGGGCTCGCGCGGGAACAAGCCGTTCGCCATCGAACGTCTGGTCTGGACGGGCGAGACGCCGTTCGAGATTCACGAAATGAAAGCCAAGCCAGACGGCTTCGAACTGACGTTCACCAAACCGGTCGATCCCGCCTATGCCAGCAAGATCGACTCGTACAACATGAAAGCGTTTACCTACATCTATCAGGCCTCCTATGGCAGCCCGGAAGTCGATCAGGCGACGCCCAAGATCACCAAGGTCGAAGTTGCCAAAGACAACAAGAGCGTGCGGTTGTTCGTGGACGGCTTGGTGGAGGGCCACATTCACGATCTGAAGGCCGCGGGCGTCAAGAGCGCCGACGGCTTGCCGCTCCTGCACCCACAGGCGTATTACACACTCAATGCGATTCCGGGGAAGTAGAACAAACTCGTTTACGTTTCGCGCTCACTTGCCCTATCAGAATCTGAAAGCCATCAGGAGAATCATGCAATGAACCGACTTCTGACCTGCGCCACAATCCTGACTCTGACCGGCACGCTCGTTGCCGCCGACAAAGACGAGCGGCTCTACGAATTACGCGTCTACTATGCCGCCGACGGCAAGCTCGACGCTCTCAACGCCCGCTTCCGCGATCACACCTGCAAGCTGTTTGAAAAGCACGGCATGAAGAACATCGGCTATTGGATGCCGCTTGAGAACCCCGACCGCAAGCTGGTGTACATCGTGGCCCACACCAGTCGCGACGCGGCCGATGCATCGTGGAAGGCGTTCATCGTCGACCCGGATTGGAAGAAGGCCCAAAAGGAATCGGAAAAGGACGGCAGACTGGTAACGAAACTCGATCGCACGTTCCTGACCGCAACCGATTATTCCGCCGTGATCAAGCCAAGCACGGATGGCGAGCGCGTTTTCGAGTTACGCACATACACGGCTTCGCCGGGCGCGTTGGATCATCTCAACGCCCGCTTCCGCGACCATACTTGCAAGCTGTTCGAAAAGCACGGCATGACGAACGTTGGTTATTGGGTTCCCGCAAATGGTGAGAAGGGCGCGAAAGACACCTTGATCTACATTCTGGCGCACAAGAGCCAAGACGCCGCCAAAGCGTCGTTCAGTGCTTTCGGACAGGATCCAGCCTGGACTGCTGCCAAGAAGAAATCCGAAGACAACGCCGGCGGGTCGCTCACGATGAAGGGTGGCGTGAAGTCCGAATTCATGAAGGCAACCGATTATTCGCCGATTAAGTGATGTGCGGAAAAAGGGGACATTCTGCAGAATGTCCCCTTTTTCCTTACCCGTGGAACTTCTTGCCCTCGGCCGCGAGCTTTTGCAGCAGCGGCGGCGCAGCGAAGCGAATGCCGAGCGGCTCGTATTTCTTGAGCAGTTCCATGACCTTTGGCACCCCGATTGAATCGGCCCAACGCAGCAGCCCGCCGCGCCACGGCGGAAAACCGATGCCGTAAATCAGACCCATGTCCGCATCCACCGCGTCGCGCACGATGCCTTCGTCCAGCAACCGGGCCGCTTCCGTCAGCATCGGCAGGAACATTCGGTCGGTGATTTCCTCGGCGGAAATCGTTCGCGGCTGAGCGCGATGCTTAGCGAGCAGCGGGGCGAAATCGGGATCGTCCACGCCCTTCGGGCCTTTCGAATACTTGTAAAATCCGGCCCCGCTCTTTTGACCCAGCCGGCCCTGCGCCACCATCTCAGCGAGCAACTTCGACGACACGGCCCGATCCGGAAATGCCGCTTGCATCACCCGGCCGGCATAGAGCGAGGTGTCGAGGCCGACCACGTCGTAAAGCGTGATCGGCCCCATCGGCATGCCGAACGCCGTGGCGGCCTTGTCGAGCGCCCGCAGCTCCGCGCCTTCTTCCAGCAGGATCAGCGTCTCGTTGAGGTACGGAAAGAGAATCCGATTCACCAGGAATCCGGGGCAATCCTTGACCACGATCGGGCTCTTGCTTATCTGCTTGGCTAAAGCCACAAGCGTGGCCACGGTCGGATCGCTGGTTTTCTCGCCGCGAATCACTTCGACGAGCGGCATCTTTTCGACCGGGTTGAAGAAATGCAGGCCGGCGAAGCGCTCGGGCTTCGCCAGTGATTGGGCCATCCGCGTGATGGATATCGTCGAGGTATTGGACGCGAGAATGGCGTCCGGCTTCAGCAGCGGTTCGAGCTGTTTGTACATCGCCGTCTTAGTTTCTTCATTCTCGACGATCGCCTCAATCACCACGTCGCACTCGGCGACGTTGGCGAGGCTGGCGGCCGCGCCAAGGCGGGCCAGGGCGGCGACCAGGTCTTCGGGCTTCATCCGCCCTTTGTCGACCTGCGCCTTGAGCCCGGCGGCGATGCCGGCGATGCCGCGTTCCATCGCTTGCGGGTTGTTGTCGAGCAATACGACCGGAATGCCCTTGCGAACGTGCGCCCCGGCGATGCCGGCGCCCATAATGCCTGCGCCGAGCACGCCGACGCGCATCACTTTTCGAGGTAGCACCGCGGCGTCGGCTACGCCCGGATCCTTGGACAGGCGCTGCATCATGAAAAAGACCGCGATCAGGTTCTTCGAGATCGGACTGCCGACGAGCGGAATCATCGCGTCGGTTTCCGCAGTCAGCCCTTCGTCGAGCGGGCGGTTGCAGCCTTTTTCGATCGCGTCGAGCGCTGCGAGCGGGGCCGGCATTTGGCCCTTGGTTTTTTCCATGACCATCGCGCGGGCCACGGCGAACGTGAACTGGTGCTGCTCCTCGCTCAGACCAACCGGTTGCTTGCGTTTGACGCGGTCGGTCTTCCAGCTTCCGCTGGCGTTCAAGTCCGACAGAATGCGCTTGGCTTCTTCCAGCATTTTCTGCGACGGCACGACGTCGAAGACGATGCCAAGTTCAAACGCGCGTTTGGCTTTCACCGGCTCGCCGGTGCAGATCATCTCCGCCGCTTGCGACGGGCCGATCAGACGCGTGAGCCGTTGCGTTCCGCCCCAGCCCGGAATCAGGCCGATTTTCACTTCGGGCAGGCCGATTTCTACCTTCGGATGCGTGCCGGCCAAGCGTGCATCGCAGCCCAGCGCCACTTCCGTCCCGCCGCCCATGCACGGCCCGTCGATCAAGGCAATCGTCGGAAACGGCATCTCCTCGAAACCCGCGACGATGCTCAAACCAAATTGAATCATCTTGCGGATCGCCGAAGGGTCCTTCGCATCGGCGCTGCCAAGTTCCTTCAGATCGGCCCCGGCGATGAACATGCCGTCCTTGCCGCTGCGCAGGATCAGGCCCTGCAGATCGGTTCGGCTTTTCAATTGGGCTTGCAGCACCTGAAACTCGGCGAGCACGGCCAGACCGAGCGTGTTGGCTTTGCTGCCGGGCAGGTCGAAGGTGATGATGGCGAGGCCGTCGGCGATATCGAGGCGGAGAGCGGTCACGTCGAATCCTCCGGTGCGATTGGTGAGGAAAGGCTATCGCGGATCGACCGCAAGGGAAAGGGACCGTTCGCGCAAACCCAACAACCCCGTGGACGCAGACCCGCCGCAAGCCGAGAATGATGTCAGCGTTTCCCTCCACCAACACCAGAGGCGCTTCCATGAAGACGCGAACCTTCGGGCTGATCGCATTCGTTTGCTTGTTGGCAACAAGCACGCTCCGCGGCGACGACAAAAAGGTCGAACAGGGCTTTCTCGACCGCGTGTACAAGGATTCGAGCGGCAAGGAAGTGAAGTACATCCTCTTTGTTCCGCACGAGTACAAAGGCGACCAGGCGTATCCGACAATTCTCTTCCTGCATGGGGCCGGCGAATCCGGCACTGACGGCAAGAAGCAATCCGCGGTGGGGCTGGGACCAGCCATTCGCAAGAATGAAAAGACCTTCCCGTTCATCGCCCTATTCCCGCAGTCGCAAAGAGGCGGCTGGGGTGCGACCACCGACGAGGGCAAGCGGGCGATGGCGATTCTGGCAGAAGTCGAAGCAAACTACAAAGTCGATTCAAAGCGCATCTATTTGACGGGTTTGTCGATGGGCGGAATGGGCACATTCAGCCTGGCAGCTGCGCATCCTGAGAAATGGGCGGCCATCGTGCCGGTGTGCGGGCGCGGCAATGCCGGCACGGCCGAGAAGATGAAGAACATCCCGTGCTGGTGCTTCCACGGCGACGCCGACAATGCCGTCAACGTCAAAGGCTCGCGCGAAATGATGGATGCCCTGAAGAAAGCCGGCGCCGAACCCAAATACACCGAGTATCCGGGAGTCGGCCACAATAGCTGGGACAAGGCGTACGGCACCAAGGAACTGTACGACTGGCTGCTGGAGCAAAAGCTGAAGTGACATTTTGAATCTCGCCGCCGGCCTCGCGCCGGCGGCACTGAAATCATTGGATTGAAGTCATTTTTGGGCTCGGTTCCCGTTTCCCATTGGAGCCTGTCGTCGCAGTGGTATAATTCCCCATCGGCGTCCCAATTTTGATCGTCAAACAATGCGCGACGAGTTGACACGTGCGTCACGGGTTTTCGATCGACGAATACCATCAGATGATCGACTGCGGCATTCTCACCGAAGACGATCGTGTCGAACTCATTCGTGGGGAGATCACTGAGAAAATGCCCGTCAGTGACCGGCATTGCGCATGCGTGATGCGTTCGAACCACTTATTTACGTGGCGTGCTGGCGAGCGGGCCATTGTGAGCATTCACAATCCGGTCGTGTTGCACGACAGTGAGCCCGAACCGGACATTTCGTTGTTACGGCCCCGCACTGATTTCTACGAATCCGCCAAGCCGCGAGCGGCGGACTTGCTGCTCTTGATCGAAGTCTCCGACACGACGCTCGAACGAGACCGTGACGTGAAGCGCCCGCTTTACGCTGAAGCGAACATCTCGGAATACTGGATTCTCAACTTGATCGACGATACGCTCGAAGTTCACCGCCAGCCACAGCCGGATGGAACGTACCGCGACATACAAGTCCTGGGCCGCGGCAAGCAAATCGAAATCGCCGCGTTGCCGGGTGTAGTGGTTGCAGTGGACGAGTTGCTGTAGTTCAACTCCCGCACTACTTCTTCTCCGGCGGCCTCAGTTCCTTCTTCCCCTTCCACAGCCGCTCCTTCAACTGCGGGAATAATTCCAACGCGTTATCACGCAGTAACTGTTTGCCGATCCGCAGCGCGTGTTCTTCGGTCAAATCGCCGCGATCGATCTTCTCCGCCAGCGTCTCGGCGAGGCACCGTCGCGTGAATTCGGTCGCGCCGTAGATGCCTTCGGCGTGATTGCAATCGGCGCCCCACATGATCTTGTTCGACGGGACGGCTTCGAGCCATTCGTGGTAGGCCCGCTTGGCGGTGCTGTAGCTCAAGGTCGGCAGCCAGCAGGAATCGAGCCAGACGTGGCGGTGGCGCATGGCGATCACGCCCGATTCGCCGACCCACGGATAACCGCCGTGGAACAGAATGAACTTCGTCTTTGGGTTGGCTTCGATCATGTCCACCAGCAGCATCGGGTTCGAGCCCTGAATGCGGGCCTGGCCGGTGTGAATCTGGAACGGCAACTCGTGTTTGGCGCTCAACTCGACGAGCCGCCACATGATGAAATCCTCGAATTCCTTCATCTGCTCGGCCGTGAGTTGCGAGCGTTTCTTGCCGAAGTGTGCAGCAGCCCGCTCGCGGCTCACGCGCTCGAATTGCAGCGTCCGCTGATAAGCGAGCGTGGTCTTCAGGCAGACGCAGCCCTTTCCCTTGCCCTCGGCGAACAGGCGGTCGAGCACCACCAGATAGTCGTCGAGCGATTCGAGCTTCAGGCCCTTCTGTTTCGCGAAGTGGTACGGATCATCGGCTTTCGCTGGGAACTCTTCTTGATGGAAGCCGCGCACGAGCGGGGTGACGTTGAGCACGCGCACCGCGAAAGGATACTCCGGCTCGAAGGTGTAGCGGCCCCAGTACGGGTCGTTGAACATCAACTCGATATTTGCTTTCTGGGTGACGACCTCGTACAGCCAGCGCTGATCGAGGTAGTTGCGAAAGATCTTGTCGTCGAGTTGCCGGGCCTGCTCGTCGGTGATCTTGTCGAAGTCGATGCCGTAGAGATCCTGAAACGCGGGCAATTGATAGCGATAGAAACTGGTGGCGCGGGCATTGGCGAAGTCGTTCTTGGCAAGGGTCCACCAGTCGTCGAATTTTTGGCCGGGCTTCCACGGCGTGAGCGGATTGATCCAGGTGTAGTAGCTGTTGCGCCACAAGCTCGCGAGATTCACGCCCTTGCCGCGTTCGGTTTCGACCAGCGCCGGAAGTTTCTCGAAAGGCCAGAGATGATCGTGCGTATCGATGGCCGCGACGCCATCGAGGTGGGTCTTCACGCGCTTGTAGGTGTCGCTTCGCCACGTGGGTTGGGCGACACTGTTCCCGGGAAGGGAGATGAGAAGCAAGCACGCGAATGATCGACGAGTCATAGTGGTACTCCAAGGAGTTGACCGCCAGATTACCACAATCAACGAAAAATTGAAGAATAGAACGCGGATGACGCTGATGATACGGATTTGCGCGGATCAGAAAATGAGTCAATTCTGATCCGCGCAAATCCGTGTCATCCGCGTTCTATTTCGAAGCCGTCACTTGACCGCGTCGAAATCCACTTTGAACTTGTCAATCATCTTCTGGCGGATTTGGCGGCGGTCCTCGTCCAATTGGCCCCAGACCTTATCGCGTTCGAGTTCATCCTTGGCGACGACCTGAGCTTGCTTGGCCAGGATGTCGGCGGAGTTGTCGGTGACGTAGGCGCCGGAGCGAAACCGGCTCGTCGGAACGACGGAGACTTGAACGTTGTAGCCTGCCATAGCGGCGGTCGTCTTGACGGGCACGCCCTTGAGCGAGGCGGAGATAGTCCGCAGCTTGCTCGCGACCGTGTACCCGTACTGCGTCATATAGGGGTCTACGTCGGTTTGCGGGAGCTGGTTGATGCGGGCGGCAAAGTTTTCGTGCCACATGGCCGTCTTGTTGTAATCCGTCGCGGTCTTATCTTTCTTTTTCAAATCGTCAAGCAACAC
>JBGQCZ010000085.1:0-11436 GCA_041495645.1 Gemmataceae bacterium
AAGGACGCCCATTACCCGGCCACGATCGTGCGCTTCTTGTCGCGGTCCGTCGAGGAACTGGACGCGACCTCGCCGGTCTCAGCCGGTGAGCACTTGCCGCTCAAGAGCAACCTGCTGCTGCTCAAGACCGCCGACGGCACCCGCGCCGTACCGGTCGAGCGCATCAGTGATGTGAAATTCATCGGCAAGTACCAAACGCAGTTGGCTGACGAGGAATACCGCAATGTGCTAACGATGAAGCTCGACTGGGGTGGCAAAGCCCCGGAGAAAACCGTCGAGGTCGGCATGGGCTATGTGCAAAAGGGCGCCCGCTGGATTCCGCATTACCGCATCGAACTGGACGGCAAAGGCAAAGCGGTCGTGAAACTCCAGGCCACGCTTCTGAACGAACTGACGGATTTGCAAAACGCCACGGTTCATCTCGTAATCGGCGTACCGACCTTCTACTTCAAGGAAACCACCGATCCGATCGCATTGAGCCAGGCGTTGGCTCAATTATCGCCGTATTTCCAAAACGACGCCTCCACACAATTTGCTTTGAGCAATTCGATGATGACGCAATCAGCGCGCATGACCGAGGTGCGCAATCAGGCCGGTCAAGGCGGCGGCGGGACGCGTGCCGACCTTGGCCCCGATATCGGCGGTGGAGAAAAGAGCGAAGACTTGTTCCTGTTCACCGTCAAGAACGTGACGCTCAAGAAGGGCCAGCGTATGGTCTTGCCCGTGTCGCAGTTCAAGCTCGACTACAAGGATGTGTTCGTACTGAACGTTCCGTACGGCCCGCCGCCGGAGCTACGGCGCACCACGAACGACGCGAATGTCGCCGAAATGCTGAAGCTCCTGCACTCGCCCAAGGTGATTCACAACGTTCGTCTCACCAACAGTTCCGATCAACCGTTGACTACCGCCCCAGCCATGGTCGTCAAAGATGATAAGGTGCTGGCGCAGGGCTTGATGACGTACACGGCACGCGGCGCTGCCGTAGATTTGGCGGTGACGACTGCCGTGGACGTGAAAGTGAAGAAGACCGACAAGGAAACGAAACGAACCCCCAACGCGGCGACCTTCAATGGTGAAACGTTCTTCCGCGCCGATATTAGCGGCTCGATTGCTCTGACCAATTACCGCAATCAGCCGGTGGAAATTGAAGTCGTGCGCTACGTGCTGGGCAACGTCGGTGAAGCGAATGAAGACGGCAAGGTCGATACGATCAACCAACTCGAGGACGACGACTATCTCCCGCATTCCACCCGCCCCGTGTGGTGGGGCTACTACAGTTGGCCGTACTGGTGGAGCCATTTCAATGGCATCGGCCGCGTCACTTGGAATCGCAAGCTCGAACCGGGCAAGAGTGCCGATCTTAGCTACACTTGGCACTACTACTGGCGGTAACCAATTGTGGACGCAACCCTGATCGAGTCATGGTTGCGTCCGCGCTTTTGGCGGTTGGCCTTGTCTTTTCGGACCGCTTATTTTACACATCTTACGCCGTTCAAGCTGTTTCTCTGCCCGTTCATGAGGCCGCATGATGCAGGCCGAAGCCGAAGTTCTGCGACATCGTGTTGAGGAATTGGAACGACTGCTGCAACTACGGCAGCAGGAACTCTTCGAGTGCCGCAACTCCCTGCAACGTATTTGCCGGTCGGACGGTTGGCGGCTGGTTTCGATTTGCCAGGGTTGGCAAGAGCGTTGGTTGCCGGCGCAGGCGCACGCATTTCATGGCTGGCTGCGACGTCACCTGATTCGGCCGGTTCGACGATTCTTGATTCGCTTGCGTAGCGGCGGTTCGCCACGGCATCCGGAAGCCGAGAGTCCCACTTACGCGGCCTGGTACCGGCGCAACGAACCAGGCGCCGCGGCGTTGGACGCGCAACGCGGTCATGTCTTTCCATGCATGCCACGAATCAGCGTCGTTGTGCCTGTATTCAACACACCACGGTCGTTTCTCGAAGCGACCATCGAATCTGTGTTGGCCCAGACATACCCGAATTGGGAGTTGTGGCTGGCCGATGGAGCCAGCAGCGCCGACTGGGTCAGGCCAATTCTGCATGAATACGCTCGTCGAGACCCGCGCATTCGCGTTCGATTGCTCACGGAGAACTGCGGCATTTCTCGCAATACGAATGCAGTAATACCGGATGTAACCGGCGAATTTGTTGGTTTGCTCGACCATGACGACACGCTCGCTCCATTCGCCTTGTTCGAGGTCGCGGAAGCCCTGAATCGCGAACCGGACGCCGATTTACTTTATTCCGATGAGGACCTCCTCGACGAGGCCGGCCATCGCTGGCACCCGCGCTTCAAACCCGCCTGGTCGCCGGAAACGCTGCTTGGAAGCAACTACATCACCCACTTCCTGGTGATCCGTGCCTCGCTATTGCGTGAACTGGGAGGACTCAGGTCCGAATTCGACGGTTCGCAGGATCATGACCTGGCGTTGAGAGCGGGCGAACGCGCGCGGCAAGTAGTGCATATCCCAAGAATTCTCTATCACTGGCGTCAACATCCGAATTCGACCTCGTTGAATCCCGATTCGAAGTCCTACGCCTTCGATGCCGGCCGGCGCGCCATCACTGACGCACTGTCCAGGCGCGGTGTCGCAGCCGCCGTCGCGCATCACACCAGTCCAGGCTATTATCGCGTTCGTCCGAAGACACAGGCGTTTCCATCGCTTTCGATCATCATTCCAAACCATGACCGCTCGGCGTTGCTGCGCCGCTGCGTGCGCTCCATTCAGGCCGCCCACTACCCTGGCTGCGAGATTCTCGTGGTCGAAAACGGCAGCCGCGAAGCTGCAACGGTCAAATGTTACCGCGATCTGAGTCGCAACAGGGTTCGCATCGAATCCTGGGACAAGCCGTTCAACTATGCTGCCATCAATAACTGGGGGGCCGCTCGCGCTCGAGGGGAATTACTGCTTTTCTTGAACAACGACGTGAGCGCGATCACACAGGACTGGCTGCAGCGCTTAGCCGGTTGGGCAATGATGCCTGGCGTTGGCGCAGTTGGCGCCATGCTATTGCATCGGGCGGGGACAATTCAACATGCCGGAATCGTTTTGGGACCTGACGGCGAACCCGGCCATGTGTATGCCGGCGCCTGGCGCGACGAAGCGGGCCATCGCGGCCGGCTGGTACATGCCCACGACGTAGCGGCGGTGACCGGCGCATGCCTGATGATGCGTCGCGAGGCATTCGCCGAGGTTGACGGATTCGATGAGGAATTCGCTGTGAACTACAACGATGTGGATTTATGCCTCAAACTGCGATCAAAGGGCTTTCGCACCGTGCTCGAGACCGAAATCGAACTCTATCACGACGAATCCGCGACACGGGGCCCGCGCGAAGCCCCAGATGCTCGACGCCAATTGGCCGAAGACCTGGCCCGATTTCGCGCGAAGTGGGCAGGCACTGGGATGCTGAAGGACCCGTACTTCAATCCCGATGTCTTGGCAGTAATCTGATCGATTCCTCGGGAGGCGTTGCCGATGTGGGCGACTCGAGCAACCAGCCGATGGTTTCACGCCATGGTTCCGGGCGTCCTCGAATGGAATCCGGTTCGCGGTTTGCGCAAGCATTGCGTCAGTTTCGCCCGGTCGCTAACCGCAATCTTGCCGGTCACTGAAGACGATCTGCCCCGCTTGACGGCACAGGCTTTTCTCCGCGGCCGGGGAATTGAAATCGGCGCTTTGCACCATCCGCTCCGAGTACCGGCCAACGCAATTGTCCGCTACGTGGACCGAATGAGCGTTGCCGATCTGCGAAAACAGTATCCGCAGTTGGCTGCCAAGCGACTTGTTGAGGTCGATGTTGTCGATGACGGCGAACGGTTGGCTCGATTTGCCGACTCCTCGGAGGATTTCGTCATCGCCAATCATTTCCTCGAGCATTGTCAGGATCCCATCGGCGCATTGAAGAACATGTTTCGCGTGCTGCGTCCCGACGGGGTTCTCTACATGACGCTGCCCGACAAACGCGGCACATTCGACCGGGACCGACCCATTACGCAACTAAGCCATCTCCGAGCGGATCATGAACGCGGGCCGGCTTGGTCGCGCCGGTCGCACTACGAGGAATGGGTGCGCGTGGTCAACAAGATCCCAGTGGATCTGGAGGCCGAGCAACAAATCGAGGACTTGATGCATCAGGATTTCAGCATCCATTTTCACGTCTGGACGTTGCGTGAGATGTTGGAAATGTTCTTGACACTGAGCGGCGAAATCGGCTTCGAAATCGCGGCGGTGTGCAATCGCGACAAAGAACACACGATTGTGTTGCGAAAAAGACCTGGCGCTTAACCGGATAGAAATCGGGACATCGCATGTGCGGAATTGTTGGGGCAATTGAAACACGAAGCGCGGTCGATCCGGAAGTCCTGGCGGCGCTCAATCGGTCGATGAAACATCGCGGGCCGGACGGCGACGGCTTCTTTTTCTCGTCGTGCCACCGGCTGGGCATGGCAATGCGGCGGCTGGCGATCATCGATCCGGAAGGCGGGCAACAACCACTGTTCACCGAGAACCGACAGATCGCCGTGATGCAGAACGGAGAAATCTACAACCATTGCGAGTTACGCGGACAACTCGAAGCGAGGGGACACGTCTTTCGGACTCGTAGCGATACGGAGGTACTGGCCCACGGCTTCGAGGAATGGGGCTTGAGCGGGCTGCTCGACCGATTGGACGGTATGTTTGCCTTTGCGATTGCGGATATCGGCCGCCAGAAGTTGTATCTGGCGCGCGACCGGTTCGGCGAAAAACCGTTGTACTATCATGCTGCTCCGGGGCGGTTTGCTTATGCCTCGCAGATGTTGACCCTGGCCGCTTATCCGGGAGTGGATTCGAGCTGGGATTTCGAAGGACTCAACTCGTATTTAGCGCTGCACTATGTGCCGGGCGATCGGACCGTGTTGCGCGATATCCGAAAGTTACGCCCCGGGCATGTTGTGACCGTCGACTGGCAAGCCGGCCGGCACCATGTGGAGTGCTATTGGCGCCTGACCGAGACAGATGAACGATCGCGACAACCCGAGGAAATTCGCGAACAACTCGAACGCTCGGTCCGCAGCCGGCTCATTGCCGACGTACCGGTAGGTATCTTTCTCAGCGGGGGGTTGGATTCGAGCCTGCTGGCAGCGTTGGCATTACGCAGTTTGCCCCGGATTGCCACGTTTAGCATGGGGTTCGCCGAGTGTTCTCACGACGAACGCCCTTACGCTCAACAAGTGTCCGACTACTTGGGAACAACACATCACCATCTTGTCTTCGACGGGGACTCGTTCGAGGAACTGCTTCCACGGGTCGTCGCCGACATGGACGAACCAATCGGCGATCAGGCCATGCTCCCGCTTTATTGGCTTTGCGAGGTCGCGGCCCAAGAGGTGAAGGTGGTTCTTTCCGGAGAGGGAGCGGACGAGCTGTTCGCCGGCTACAGCTATTTCAACAGTGTTTCTTCTTCCACAAGGCAGCGCGGTTGGCGCGGCTGGCTTCGTGCGGTGTACAGACGTGGCAGAAATTGCCCGAACGGAACGACGGAAAGCGGATTTCCGCTACTGTCATGTCAACACGAGCGAAACATGTGGTTGGGGAACACATCGAAGGCGAATGGGCGTTTGCGACTTGGCAAATCGAACTGCCACGATCCATTGCGCCGGGCCTGTCTCGCCGACGTGGAATCGTGGTTGGCGGAAGACCTGCTCATGAAGTTGGACAAGATGGCGATGGCTCACGGCTTGGAAGGACGGGCACCGTATCTAGCCGCAAGCCTAGCCGAAATGGCGTTTTCACTTCCGCACCGGCAGAAAATCGATGGTAACCGAAACAAGACGATACTAAGAGACGCAGCCGCTTCGTTGCTTCCTCCCGACATTGTCGAACGGCCGAAGCAGGGCTTCGTGCTGCCGATGCGGCGCTGGCTATCCGACTATCTGGGTCTAGAAGTTGTGAAGGACCTGATTCCATTTGCCGGTCTCGGAATCGACCCACAACCCCTCATCAGTCTCTTGGAGTCCGAGGTGCGAAACGGCATCTTGCGCGAACGATTGACCTATGCGGTTGTGGTGCTGGCGAAATGGGCGGCGCACGCACGAGGCTACATCGAGAGGTTGCGACGGACCGGATCAAGAATCGAATGTGCGGCCGCATGAACTGATTTGGGCGACTGCTGGAGTTGATCGTGACGATGATTCAGAAAGCAAGCCTGATGGCGGACATTGTCTGGAGGGTGGCGTGCTGGCCGATCCGTCATCGCCGCCTGCCAAACCGCGACGACTTCGCGCGGCTGTTTCGCCATTTAAGATCGCTGTGGCCGCAGCCGCGGGCGGTGGATCGATATTCGATGTGGCAGGAAAACAACCGTTGGACTCCGCAAACCCAGGAATCTGCTCAACGCGCACTAACAGCGCTGCCGTGCCGGCCGCTGTTGTCGGTGATTATGCCCGTGTTCAACACCGAGGAGCGGTGGCTCGTTCGAGCAGTCGAAAGCGTTCGAAATCAAGTCTTTCCAAATTGGGAATTGTGCATCGCCGACGATGCCTCGACAGCGCCGCATGTCGCGCCGCTGCTCGCTCGCTTCGCGACTGAGGACGATCGTATCCGACTTTGCCGTCTGGCCGAGAACGGCAACATCTGTAAAGCCACGAATGCGGCGGCCGAACTGGCGCGCGGAGAATTCCTAGTCTTCCTTGATCATGACGACGAATTGACTCCCGACTGCCTTCTTGAAGTGGCCAAAATCGTGGCCAGCGATTCGCAATGCGACATTGTGTACTCAGACGATGACAAAATTGACTCGCAGGACCGGCGTTACGATCCGCAGTTCAAACCGGATTGGTCGCCCGAGCTCCTGCTGTCATACATGTATTTCAGTCATGTATTCTGTGTTCGGCGAGAACTGTTCGAGCGCACCGGCGGCTGCCGAGAGGGCTTCGAGGCTTGTCAAGACTACGATCTGGCCTTGCGCGCCACCGAAGTTGCCCGCCGCATCGTGCATATTCCCCGGTTGCTCTACCACTGGCGAAGTCTCCCTGGTTCAACCGCCGCAACGGGTGCGTGCAAGCCCGCTGCCTTCACGCGCGGCATCCGGGCGGTTCAAGAAGCCCTTTTACGACGCGGATACGCCGGTACGGTTTCGCGGCCAGATTTCGCGGTGAACAGCCACGCTGGCTTATTTCAGATCGACTTCCCGAATCGTGGACCGCACGTTGCGATTCTCATCGCAACGCGTAACCGCCTCGACCTGCTGCGACCGTGCATCGACTCAATCCTCGCCCGGACCAGCTATGAGAACTACGAAATCGTCGTGCTCGACAACGGCAGCGACGATCCAGCCACGCTCGAATACCTGCGCGGTCTTTCGGGAAAGTGCCGGTCCATGCGACTCGCATCCGCGGACGGCAAATTCAACTTCGCTTGGCTGCACAATGAAGCCGCCCGGCTGATTGACTCCGAACTGTTGTTGATGCTGAACAACGACACGGAGGTCCGGACGCCCGAATGGTTGAGCCAAATGGTTGGGTATGCGGGGTTCCGAGGCGTGGGTGCGGTCGGGGCAAGGTTGCTGTTCCCCAATGGACGAATTCAACACGCCGGCGTGACGCTGGGGCACCGCAATCGCCTTCCGAGTCCCGCGTTCAAGAATGTCGCTACGGATGATTTGACTTATTTGCCGTACGCTCGGGTGGCGCGCAATTGCAGCGCAGTAACCGCCGCCTGCCTATTGATTCGTCGCGACACGTTCATGGAAGCGGGCGGATTCGACGAAGCGCGATTTGCCGTCGCCTTCAACGACGTCGATCTGTGTCTGCGACTAAGAAAGCAAGGCCTGCGATGTGTGTGTGCGCCGCGGGCCGAACTCGTTCACCACGAAGGCGCCACCCGGGGTGTCCGCCGCGATCACCCGCACGAGGTTGCCGAGTTTCGCCGGCTTTGGGGCCGCACGATTGATCCGTATTACAATCCGAACCTGTCTCTGGAGAATGAAGGGTTTGAAATACTCACTCGGCGAAACGCCCCCGACTCGGTGCCGCAAGTACGAGTTTTGTTTTGCTCTCACAATCTCAACCTCGAAGGCGCGCCGCTAAGCCTTTTCGAATTGGCATTGGGTCTCAATGAACGTGGGCGAGTCGTGGTTGAGGTCTTCTCGCCGTGCGATGGTCCGCTCGCCAATTCGTACGCCCGCGCTGGCATCCCGGTCCATGTCATGCCGTATCCGCTTCACGATGGCAGTCGCGGCGAAGACTTCGCTTCACGAACTGCCAGCTTTGGAAATTGGACACGAGAACTCGGCTTCCAATTGATCCTTGGAAATACACTCGATTCGTTCTGGGCAATTCATGCAGCACGTATCGGCGGACTTCCGGCACTTTGGATCATTCGCGAGAGCGTCGATTGGCGCACGCATTTCCGGCAGTACGGCGAATTCGCTGCCGCGGCGGTGCAGACCTTTGCCCTTCCCTATCGCGCTGTGTTTGTTGCTCAGGCAACTCGTGATCTGTTCGAGGACCTGAATACGCGCCACAATTTCGACGTGATTCCGAATGGCCTGCGGAATGGCACCATCGAACGGCATCGCGATGCCGCCGTGCGCCAGCATGCGCGTCGCGAACTCGGTGCCAGTGCAGATCAGGTTGTTTTCGCAATTCTTGGGACCACGTGCCCGCGAAAGGGACAGCTTGACTTCGCGAAAGCCGCTGTCGAATTGCTCGCGAAGAACCGTCGAGACGTGCTTTTCGTGATCGCCGGTTGCCGGAACGGCGACTATTTGGAACAGATACGGCGCTGGGTTCAACCCTGGGCGGAGTCGTTTCGGCTGTTGCCGGAATCCGACCAGGCATTGCGCGTCCTGGCGGCTAGTGATGTCTTTGTCTGCTGTTCCGACAACGAGAGCTATCCGCGTGTCGTGTTGGAAGCGCTGGCACTCGACAAACCGATCATCACGACCACGGTGTTCGGCATCGCGGAACAGATTTCGCCTGGGATGAGCGCACTCACGTTCGAACCCGGCGATATCGACACACTTTCCGGCCACATGTCTCGGTTGGCGGGCGATGCCAACGAACGTCTCCGGTTAGGCGACGCGGCGGCGCAGCAGTATCTCGCGCTGCCGGACTATGAGGAGATGGTCGAGAACTACGAGCGATTGATCTTGGAAGCGTCTTTGGTCGAACCGTTGCCGGCGAAATTGGCTGCGAATCGCGCACGGGCCGCATGATCTCAAGAAGGTTGTGAAACGGCGATGTCAACTTCCGAAACCGGCGTTAGATATTTCGGCGGGTCGATGGGTCTCGGCGGGGAGCCCAGCGTGAATTTGGGGCCTTTGATGATCATCGGTCGTGGCGAACGTGAGACGCAAAGGACCGTTGCGATCATCACCATCGCCATGAGAGCGAAAAAGCTCAGGTGCCATCCGGCGCCCGTCGTGGCGAGCCAAGTGAAAGCCGATTGTGCGAAGGATGCAACTTCCGAGCCCAAAGGCAATCGTGGCATCCAAGTCAACATGCTGCGTTCAACGCCCCCGTTCGACCATTGCGGCATGTGCGACGGCAAGAAAATCAGGAGCGGCAGAAGCAAGGTAATCCCCGCAAGTGCCGCCAACCACGCGTTTCCCTGCGATCGCATCGGCACTGGAATCGCTTCGGTTTCACCGTCGCGAGTCACCTCCAGGCGCGCGTCGGGCAACACACCAGCCGCCATTGCCGTAACGTGAAACAGGGCCTGAGTGGCGCCGAAGGGGGAGATTTCGAGGCTGGTCTCCGCAGCCGACACCAAAGCGCCGGGAATCGACAGCCGAATCGGCAGCATCGCATTTTGTTGCTGGTGATTTAGGTCGAGCACCCGATCCACCGGCTCGACGGGCGACAGCTCGACGCGAACGCTTTCGACGCGATTCAGGCGAAAGCACGAGGGGTAAAGGATAGTAAGGCGAAAATCGTGCGGGCCACCGAAGACTTTGGTCATCCCGTTGTTGGGAAGCGGTGTATTTTTCTCCCGTCGTGGCAGACGGGGAATCAGGCCGGACGAACCCATGCGGTTCTCCAGGCGAAAAAGGTTCAAGCTTATCCTCTGGCAGAACTGTAGCATTCGATTTGGCCGCGTGCGCTCGAAATGAAGCAACCGCTCGCGGCTCGGTAATTTGCACCGAATCGCGAGCGGTTGAAGTGCGATTTCCAGAATCAATTGCCCGTCAAATCGCGGGTAACGGCTTTCTGGGCTTCCGGATCGCAGCCGGCGTACATGTGCAGGTGGTCCTTGTCGATGTAGACTGCTTCCACGCGGCGGCGCTTGATCTTTACCGGGAAGGGTTGGCTCGACTGCACGGTTTCGGTGTAGTAGATCGTGCATTTCCAATGGCAGTGATGCAGCTGGGCCGGGCCGACCAGCGGGAAGGGTCGCGGCGGATCGATCTTGTCCACCAGCTTCTCGCAGATGATCTCGATATCATCGCGGAATTCTTCGTAGTAGAACGGCACGCCGCGGGCCACTTTCGGCATGGCTCGCAGCACTTCCTGCTCGCTGGGCTCATCCTGGCACAGCGGCGGCGGGAAGCCGTCGCGGATCGGCGGCATGATCGTCGTGCGATAGTCGTTCGGATGGGCGTACTTTTCCTCCATCCGCTCCGTCGCCCACGGTTGGACCGGGATCGGCGGGTAGAACCCGAGGCAACCCGTCGCCAGCGGGGACAACATGGCCCCCAGCACGAACAGTCCGGCTCGCATCCTGCTCATCCCCGACTCCCCCTTCTTCGCGGTCCAGTCTTTCCGGGCCTGCCTGTTCGGCGGCTCGTGACGATTGTTCCGATTCAGTGGAAAGTATCGGACTTACAGGGGGTAGGACTTTGGGGAAATTGCCCGCAACTGCCCGAACATCAAGAGAAGTACGAGTTTTTGGATTGCTCAATTTTTCGCGAGCCACTCAAGATCGTCACATTTGACACTCGGTTTCGCGAACAGACATTTTTGTAACTTATTATTTAAAAATAACTTAAACACATTTTGTTCGCGACACATTCGAAGATTCGCGCGCCGTCGGTGATGCTGCCAATTTGGCAGTCGCGGTCCACGACTTGGGACCGTAAGATATGGGAAACACGAGGCCAAGGTCATGGTGACGCTGTCGCGAATCTACACAAAGACAGGCGACTCGGGGGAAACGGGACTTGGCGATGGCAGCCGCGTCTCGAAGGATCATGTTCGCGTCGCCGCCTATGGCGAAGTCGATGAGTTGAACGCTGTGATTGGATTGATCACCGCCCACGCTCCAAACTACTCCGAGCTGGCACTGATCCGGTCGATTCAAAATGACTTGTTTGACGTCGGAGCGGACTTGTGTGTTCCCGCAAAGGCGAATGAACAACCGGGGGCCGTGTTACGCGTTAGCGAAACTCAGGTGAAGCGCCTCGAGCAGGAAATCGACCGGTTGAACGCCCCGATTCCGAAGAT
>JBGQCZ010000086.1:0-11365 GCA_041495645.1 Gemmataceae bacterium
ACTCGGCACGCCGCGCCTCGGCGGACCATCCGACAGCTACGCTCAACCCGCGGCCGGATCAAATCGCTCGCCGGCCATCCGCGCGCGTTCGTTCGAAGAAGCCCAACAATTCCTCATGGCGCACGGCGTCAAATGGCAGCGGCTGCAAACCACCGGCGAAGGCGATTGGACCTTTAGCTGCACCATTCCCAACAAAGCCAATACCGGCAGCATGAAGACCTATGAGGCCCACGATCGCTACGGCCTGGTCGCGATGCAAAAAGTGATGGACGAGATCGTCCGCGATCAAGGCGCGCGTTAGCCGCTCGCGGCTTTGCGCAACTATTCCCCGATGATTTTGATCAGAATCCGCTTCGGCCGATTGCCGTCGAATTCGCCGTAGAAGATCTGCTCCCACGGTCCGAAATCGAGCTTGCCCTTGGTGATCGCCACAACCACTTCGCGGCCCATGATTTGCCGCTTGAGGTGGGCGTCGGCATTGTCTTCGCCCGTGCGATTGTGATGGTAATGATTCGGGTCCGGATTGAACGGCGCGAGTTGTTCCAGCCACTTGCCGAAATCGTGGTGCAGCCCTTGCTCATCATCGTTGACAAAGACGGACGAGGTGATGTGCATTGTGTTGACAAGGCAAATCCCTTCTTTCACTCCGCTTGCGCGCACGGCCTCTTCAACTTCCGTGGTGATGTTCACGAATTCCATTTTGGAAGGAACGTTCAGAGTCAGGTATTGGGTGTGGCTCTTCATAGTCGCTTTGTTTCTACCGCGTGCCGCGGTACTTTAATGGACGCTTCCAACAAATAACTCGGCGTTCACTGGGCGGATTCGGGCGAACCGTACTAAGCAAGGGATCTGATTATTCGAGAGCCCTCTTGACTTACTGCCGCCAGTAACCGATATAATCCGTAGTCACTTGCTCCCTGTCGGACTTGCCGAAAGGCCCCGGCAGGGTTTTTTATTCTGATTTCCCGGCTCCATGACGTGACTTCTCCCGCGCCGCCCGCTGAGCCAAAAAAAGCCGTCGCATTCATAGACGGCCAGAATCTGTACTTCTCCGCGTTTGAGGCATTTGGCTATACCTTCCCAAATTATGACCCAGCTGCCTTGGCGAAAGCGGTTTGCCTCAGCAAGGGATGGGAACTCGCACAAGTTCGGTTGTATACGGGAATCCCCGACCCGGCAGAAGACCGCTTCTGGCATCACTTTTGGTCCGCCAAGAAGACCGCGCTGACACGTCAGGGCGTTTACGTTTTCACTCGTCACCTTCGGTATCGCGAAAAAAAGATCCGACTCAACAAGGGCGTGCGGTTTGAACTGCCGGATGGCACTTATCTATTGGGTGGCACTCAGCTTTTCGATCTACGTGGAAGGGAGGTGCCGTCGGGAACAGAGCTTGTCATTCGCGTCGGCGAAGAAAAAGGGATAGACATTCGGATCGCTCTCGACATCATTGGGCTCGCCCGTGAGCGAAAATATGACACCGCCCTGATCTTCAGCCAGGACCAAGACCTGTCAGAAGTCGTCGACGAAGTGATCGCATTAGCAGCTACCCAGGCTCGCACGATCAAAGTGGCGAGCGCGTTTCCAGACGGCGCCTCCAATCGACGAGGAATCAACAGGACTGATTGGATTCCCATTGACAAAGCAACGTACGATACCTGCCTCGACCCGAGAGACTATCGTCCGAAAAGCTGATCCGGCCTCGTCGCAGGTTCATCGGTGCGCCTCATGGGTGTCCTCGCGGCATTCAGGATTGAAACGTTTTATCGATCCAGGGCGAGAAACTTGAGGCCCTGGCCGGCTTCGCACGAGCAGTTGAAGCCAAAATGTTTGATCACGGCGAGCACTTGATTGGCTTCGGCCGCGCTGGAGAGAGTGGCCAGCGTAACGCGGCCGTCGGTCACGTTCCATTGATTGCCGGCTTGCTGGACCTGGAGCAGTTTGGGTTGGAATGCGGCCGAGCGGATTCCGAGCGGCACGCCGCGGGGGGCCGTGTGCTTGCTGAGGTAGAAGGTGAAATCTCCGTTGCCGACCCGCACTTGCTCGGTGAACGGAAAGCGCTGAGCAATCTGCATGGCCGTGCGGGCCCGATATTCGCTTCTGTCGAGCAGGCCCAAATCAACGGTCCCGGCCATCAGGTGCCAGCCGTCGCCGGCCTTGTTGATGTCCAATCGTAGGGGATCGAAAAAGCGGCTTTCGCCGACGCGGCCGACGCCGGGAATATCCAACGGGTGCCGCGACGACATTTGCGCGATCAGCTTCGGGCTCTGCATTGTGTTGTCGGCGATGGCCATGTGATTGGGGTTGCTGAGCAGGATGGTCATGCTCGGGTTGGGCGCGCCGACAAAGCTCAATTCGTTGAAACCGTACTTGCGGACGATCGCCAGAGCATGTTGAGCGTCCTGGGCGTATGGCCCAAAGTTGAACAGAACTTTGCGCGTGTCGCCCAGATAGAAATAGCCGTCCTGTTCGCGGACCTTGAGTGAGTCCGGGTCGAAGGAGATGACGCTGCGCGCTAGCGACGGCAACGGCGGGGCTTGCCCGTCGGCCAGCCAGTATTCCATGACGGGTTCGGGCGAGCCGATAGCGCCGCGCTCGGTGAGCTTCAGTTCGGCCACGAGGCGGCGGGCCTCGAAGGCGCGGTCCCGGTAATCGCCGAAGTCTTTGAGCATGGTCTTTCCCGACCAAAGCTGCCAGCGTTGTCCATCGCGGCGCACTTCGACGGCATGGGGATCGAATTTGGTGATCCGGTCGACGGGCTTGATGTCCAGCAATTTGGGCCGCAAGACTTCAACGGGAAGCTTGCCGGGCGGATCGAGCGGCGCGCCCGGCAACGACGTGGCGGCTCGGCTTTGCTGCACGGCCGGACTTGCGGGCGTGGCGGGACCGACGCCGCGATTCTCGATGGGGACTTGAGCCTGGGCAATCGGCGCAAGCAAGGCGGCACCGCAAAGCGAGAGAATACGGCGGCGCATGACGTTTCCCCGAACGAGAAAGCTGCTCATTCGGTCATCGGCGGTTGGAGCGGATGGATTTTAACGGAAATGCGGAAAATAAAAGCGGGGCAAGCCGTGACGTAGCCGAGTTCATCGGCCCCCGGACCAGCAAGCGACTCCGAGAAGTCGCTCGGGGATGGACGGTAGTTCACCTGCCCACCCCTTCGGCAGCCTGGCAGCCACCGGTCCTGCTTTCGCGGGGGAACCGAAGGCCCATAGCTTTGCGTCCCCGTCTTTCGGCGGGTTTGCCCTTTCGAGGATGAAAGGCGTTGCGGTCCGAGCCAGGACGGCGCGGCTTGCCCCCGATGATGCCGCAAAAACCGGCACAATCGTTTGCTATGCTACCCTAGAACGAATTTGCGAATTTGGCAAATCCCCTCTCACCCGCCGACCGCGCTCGGGTGCGTCAGGATTCCAGTTCTGACTCTGACAAGAATTGGAATGAACCACGGATCATTTTTCGATCTATATGACCGTGCGTGATCCTACAGCACACAAGCCTGACGCGCCAGCGAAGGAAGGCCGCGATTCTTCGCTTGCGCGTCAGGCTTGTGTGCTGCACAAGGAAGGCCGCGATTCTTCGCTTGCGCGTCAGGCTTGTATGCTGCAGAATAGTGCGCATTGATTTAGCGCAGTGCGAAGTCGCTCGGCAATTCGCGCCATGCACTATGGATGTGATTGGCTACGTTCTTCTGCGCGTCTTCCTGAGCATTAAGAAACTGCACGATGAACGACGGTCCCTGCACCCGATACGTGTGCGGTTCGCCGTCCTTCACTCCGCCGCTATAGGCAAAGTGAACCGAGTCGAGCCCGCCTTCGAGGACCGTTTTCCACTGGGCCGATGCCACGGTCGCCGGCATTCGCCCCACGTAGGCTTTGAGCAACTTCTCCAAAAGCCCCTTTTGCTTTTCCGTCATCGTTGCGCCGGCCACGCCCTTGGGGGCGCCAATCTTCTCCGCCTTTGTCTGTGCCGTCGGTTCGCCGAAGTGTTTCTCTTGTAGCGCGGTTTTCTTCTGCTCGTCGTCCAGCGACTGATACAATTCGCGCGCCGCGTCCTCGACGTCCTTGAGGGTGCGCTCGCCCTTGTGATCGCCGGCCTTGATCTCGGCGGGGTTAGCGCCGAAAAACGCCGGCGTGGCCGAAGCGACCTCGCCGTCGACAATCGTGAAGTTCAGCGACAGATGGTGTCCTTCGATGCGCCAGCCCCATTTTCCGGTGCGAGCGGGGGAGCCGAAAATGGTAACGAAATACCAGCCGGGGTTCCGAACCATCGCTCCCGATTTCTCCAGATCGCGCAGGATGGCTTCGAGGCTCATGATGGTGACGGCTTGCTTGTAGCCGCTTTCGCTGGTGCCGGTTTTCAGCAGTTCCAGCACGGCTTGGTGCTGCTTCTCCGTCATCTCCTCGAGTCGGAGGCCTTTGCGGCCGGGCTTCTTCTCCTTGTCCTGCACCGGCACGAAGATCCAGTTGATGCGTTCCTTGTCGTCGAACGCAAAGGTGCATTTAGCCTTTTGGTCATCGGATAGTGAGTTGAGGAATTGCGCGGCGGCATCGGCCATCTTCGAACCGAGCGGGGCCTCTTCCCCGGCGAAATAGGCCACGCCGCCGAGTACGGCGACCGCGACCACGCTTGCCAAAAGCCGAATCGATCTCATGGCGGTACTCCCCCGAGTGAGACGCGTCTGGTTCCGTGGCGTTACTGTATGGCGCGAAGGCGCCGGAAATCAACCAAGAGTAGGAGCGAATTCGGGGCCGTCTGCAACGGGGCCGGGCAGATTTGAGTTGAAAACGACGGTGTGATCGCACATGCGGATTTCGTCGCCGTTCTTGAGGCGGGTCGGCCCATTGATGCGCTGGCCGTTCAGAAACGTGCCGTTTTTGGAGGCGGTGTCGTGCAAATCACAACCGCGCTGGGAATGAACGACGATGGCACAGTGGCGGCGCGATACGCTGCCGTCGGCGACGACCACGTCGTTATCGGGCATGCGGCCGACGCTATTTACTCCCGGCTTGAGGGGATAAATGCCGTCCCGGTCCGTCAACCAAAACGTGACTGTCGATGGTTTTTCGCCTGGGAATTCGATGAGCGTGCAGGGACCGACATCCGCTGCTTCCGCCAGGCGATCGCGATCCAACTCGAGGGTCTGCATCCCACACGCGCCCAACAGCGTCGCCCGAGCGCGGCGATATTCCTCGCGCCGGCCTGGGATCTCCAAATGAATGCTGTTGAAACGTTGGTCGTTCATGTGGTTTGGGGATGAAACGACGTAAACACTCCACCACTAAATCTGTAATTCCCTGCCCGGTAAGAGTCAAGGGATATTTGACTGGCCTGGTGACTATTTCGGCTCGCTTTGATTAATTCGGCGCGACCATGCCAGCTGAATCAGTCGGAAAACGAGATTTCGATAATCAGAAAACGCAACACACCTCGCGGCACTTTGATTTCGGCCACCTCGTGTTTCTTTTTTCCGAGGAGGCCCTGGCCAATCGGGCTCGAAGTGAGGATGCGATTTTTGTCGGCGTCTTCCGAGCCTGGGCCTACCAATATGAATATCTCCTCTTCATCGATGTCGAGGTCGCGGACTCTAACCCGCGTGCCAAACACTACCGTGTCCTTGGGGAGGCTCGACTGATCGACGATAAACACCCGCGACAATTCGTCTTCGACCATGCGAATCCGGGCCTGCAGCATGCCCTGATCTTCGCGCGCCGCGTGGTATTCGGCGTTTTCGCTGAGATCGCCCATTTCCCGCGCCGTCGCCACGCGTTTGGTGATTTCGATCATGTCCACGTTCTTCATCCGGACGAGTTCGGCCTTCCTCTTTTCGTAGCCATCCGGAGTCATCGGGATTTGCTCGATCGCCATGCTACCACTCCTGAACGGAATGCTTGCGTGAATCGTACGCACGTCCATGCTGCCTGCGCGAAAAGCGTAAACATAAAAAGGAAAACGGGGAAGACCGGGTGGCCGATCTTTCCCGTTTCCTTTACCTGCCCCAACCATCTTATCTATCGTGGTGCCGTGAGCAACACGATGTACAGTCAATCGTAGAACGGAATAAATCCCGTTCTACTTCTTGCCCTGCTCCAGCTTGTGGTATTTTTTCGGCTCCAGATCGGCCCATTCCTGAACGCGTGGCTCGCCGGACGGCCATTCGACCGTCAATTTGCCGGGCTTCTTCGCGTCGCCGAATCCGAACACCACCCGCATATCGTTCGACGACAAATAACTGCCGCCGCCTTTCACGAAGCGCACCAGTTTGCGGTCGCCCACCTCGAGAGTCAGTTTCGCGCCGACGACGTCGCGCTTGCCGGAGTGCAATTCGACGCCGAGCCAGTTGTTTTCCGGCGCGGCGACGTTGCGGATGATTCGCACCGGTTCATTCTGCGCGACAAAGACGAGATCGACCCGGCCGTCGTTGTCGAGATCGCCGGCGATCAGTCCGCGGCCGCGATGGCTCTCGTTGAAATACGACCCACCTCGCGATGAGCCGTCGGCGAACCGCCGCTCCGATCCGCTCTTGGTCTTGAATTCCATGTTCATGAACAGGATTGGCCGCTGCTTCAAATTGTTACGCGGCGGGTAGTAGACGACGTGGCCATTGGAAATCACGATGTCTTCCCAACCGTCGTTGTCGATATCGACGAATTTGGTCCCGAAGCCCACGAAATTCGGCTCGATTACCGACAAACCAGCGCGTGGAGTGTCGTAGGAGAACGACAGCAGGCCATGCAAGAGTACGTTGCGATAAAAGGCGTGATACTCGCCCTCGTAGTTGGTAACGAAGATAGACGGCCGGCCAAGTCCATCGACGTCCGCGGCATCCACTCCCATGCTGCCGTTTTCAGTGCCGTGGATGTCGCGTGCTACGCCGAGCGACAATCCCTTGTCTTCGAACTTCAGATGTCCCGGCGTGCTTTGATTCAGGTAGAGGAAATTGTCGGTCGTGTCGTTGCAGACGTAGATGTCCGGCTTGCCGTCGCCATTCACATCCACGAACAAGACTCCCAAGCCCTTGCCGAGATACTTGGCGTCTTCTTCTTTTGCCCCGTCGGTTGCGAACGTCTCGATCATCGGCGCCGTGACGCGCAGACCGGCCTCTTTCGTGACGTTCGTGAAGGTCTTGCCGCCGTTGTTCCGCCAGAGCGCGTGCCCGCGGCTTTGGAACTCCTTGGGCGCGCATACATCGTGGTCGATCTTGTTGGAGTAGCCGGGGCACTGCGGGTGAAACTTGGCGAACGACCAATTGACGTACTGGCAGAGGTAAAGATCGGGATAACCGTCGCCGTCTAGGTCGCCCCAGGCGGCGCTGGTGCTCCAGAAATGTTCGCCGGGTTGACCTGATTCCTCGCTTAGTTTTTTTGGGTCCGGTCCGAGCAATCCCACCTTCTCCGTGACATCCACGAATTTGCGGCCGCCATTTCCGTCGGGCTCATTGTGGTACAACACGACTCGGCCGTAACCGGTGACGAGCAAATCGGGCCAGCCGTCGCAATCGAAATCGCAAACCGCCGCTCCGTGACTGTATAAGTCAGGTTGTTTGTCGAGCCCGACCTGGGCGGTCACGTCCTCAAATTGGAAATTGCCTTTGTTGCGGTACAACTTGCCGGGATACCCGTGAATCTTGGGCGGATCGACCGGCCGCAGTTTCGCCGCTTCGTCGAATTTCTTTTCTTTCAGCAACGCCTCTTTTTTGCTCTCGTATTCGCTTCGTCTTTGCTTGTATTCTTCAGCCGTGATGCTGAAGTAACCGCCGCCCGCGACGAACAAATCGAGAAGACCATCGCCGTCGAAGTCGATCAGCGCGCCGCCTCCACCAAGCGATTCGAGGATCGCCAGGTGCTTCGCCGGTTCGCCATTGCGATAGGTGAAGTTGACGCCGCTTTTCTCGGTCACGTCTTCGAGCATCGCCGGGCCGGGCGCTACGGACGGCAAAGCGGGTCCGTGGTTTGAGTCCGAGGTGACTACCACCGATTTTGTGCTTTTGTTGCAAGCGACGATCATCGCGCAAGTCGCGACAGCGACTGCGGCCAAACCGAGCACGCAACGGCGGCTCCGGGCGCTCATGGCAAACTCCCGCGATCTAGCGGAATTCAGGGCAGATGTTCGGCGGCGCCGATCTGAACGCGCGGGCCGAAGCGGCGAAGCAGCGCCTTCTTGCCCCGCGGACCGATGCTGTTTCCTCTTACGTTCAATGTCCGCAAGTGGTTTAGAAACGGCGATTCGGCCAGATACTCGCCGCCAAACGTGCCGATGTGATTGTACGCCAAGTGCAGAACGCGCAACCGGCTGAGCTTGGCGCATACCGACAAGGCCCGCGCTCCAGCAGCGCCGATCTCGTTGCCGTTCAGCCGCAATTCCGTCAATCGCGACAGGTCCATGGCCTCGGCGATCGATCGCAATCCCGAAGAGGACGCTTGAATCTGATTCAGCATCAAATTGACGGGCCGGCATCGGTATGGCGAATGGGCCAGCTGGAGAAGTCCGTCGTTGCCGATATAGCTGCGGCTCAGGTCCAATTCTTGCAGCCGCATGAAGTGTGGCGACTGCGCCAGTTGCGCCAAGTCGTCCATTTCAACCGCCCCATCGCGAAGACTCACGTGCAAAACCCAGGGGCACGAAAACAGGCGCTCGGCCGCCAGAAGTTGCTTCGTTCCGGTCACGCTCAATTCGACGAACCCACGCCGTAATCGAGCCGCCAGTCCCAGTTCGCGAATCGGGCCCAACCATGTCGTACCGTGTTGGACGAGTAGTTCACGCTCGCGAAGCCGCAGCGAATCGCCGCGCGGATCGGTCTCTCGGAGTCCGGCGAGCGTGCATTGAATGCGGATGAGTTCCGCCAACGGGTCGCCGCGTTCCTCAAGCCAATCGGCGAACACCAGCCGCGGCGCGTCGGCGTCGGGCTGCTCCAGAATGGTACGCACAAACGCGTCGGCCGAAATCATGCGCCCGTCTCGTGGCGAAATCCGGTTGTGGGTCGATAGGCGAGTCTCCCTCAGCATGACGTTTCGCACGGCGCCGGTCAAGAGGGGAGAACGATCATTCCAAAATTGGCTCCGCATTCTTGCAAAACGATGAAACTGGACGCGACGCTTTTGTCTCTACGAAGCTCAAGCTGCCGTACCGCCCTACTCAAGATTTCCCGTTCTCTCCGGCACGGAACATCCAGTAAAGGATCGTTTTGATTTCAAACGGCTTCAAATCAGAACGCAACGACAGGATGCGGGCGGTAATGCCGGCCAGGTGAGGAGTGGCCCAACTGGTCGCGGGTTCGCGCGAAAACGGCCCGTGATAGCCGCGGCTGTGCGCTTGAAACTCAATCTGTTCGCGCAACCGATAGGCGAATTGCAAGGGGTCGTCAAATAGCCCCTTGTCAACCGAGATGAGGGGCGGAGCGAATACGGCCGGGTAACTGCGCGTCAGCGGATGCTCGTTGTGGGCCGCCGCGAACACCAACACGTCCTTGAAGTACGCCTCCTCAATCGCCCGCTGGAACTGAATGCGCCGCTGCACCTGCTGCAAGCGATGCTCGGGCACGCCGAGCGAGAGGTTGATGACCTTGCATTTCCACACGTCGATCGCGTATTGCAACGCGCGAATCACGGTTTCCACTTCGCAGCCGCCTTGAGGCCCGAAGACATCAGCCGAATACAGCGTCACGCGCGGGGCAATCGACAGGACGATGTCGGCCACCGTTGTACCGTGCGGCGCGGATTGGCGTCCTTCGTACGGCAGCGGTTCGTTCTTGTCCGAGCGGAAGACCGCGCCTTGAATTGGCAGAATTGTTTGTCCGCGTTCCCGCGAACTCGCCTCAAGCTGGGCGCGATCCACACCGCTATCAATCACTCCGACGACCACGCCCTCGCCGGTGGCCCGCGGATCACGCAGCAGGCGCTCCGGCGTCAACAGCGCAAACAATTCGTCGAAAATCGTGCGTGCCTCGGACATGTGACCCACTGCTTCCCATTCAGTTTCCCATCATCGCATCGAGCGTCTCGCGCAGGCTTTGGATCACGCGGATGCAATGCCGAACGGCGGCAGGGCCATGACGCAGGCTGAGCACCCGCACCGCCTCGGCCAGCTGCAGGGCCGCCTCCGCATCGACTGACCCGCCCATTTGCGTGGCGAGCCCTTCACGCAAGCGGTCCATCACCTCGGGCGCGGGCGGTTGTTCCATGCGCGTGGCGGTGGAATCCAGCGGCGCTTGCAGGGTCAACCGTTCGGTCGCCCCGAGCGCGGCTTCGACCGCGTCGAACAGCATCGCGCCCCGCTGCCGTTCGGCCACTGCCTGGCGCAACATTTCGGACCCGAATTCCGCCACCGCCGTCACCAGCTTGCGATCGTTGTCCGAGAATTCGCCCGAGCGCTTATCGAACAGTTCCAACACGACTTGGTAGCCCGGCCCAATGTTGAGCGGCGCTGCCAGGAGCGACGACCGGCCGCGCTCGAATTGTTGCGTCGCAACGGAAGCCAACTCCGCTTTGCCCATTGCACACGGTTCTTGCATGCTCGACGCCGAAGCCGCAATCGATTGCGCGAACGGCAGCAGACTGCCCGGCAGCGGCAGGCCGTCGGCGCCGTAGGCCCGGTAGCTTTCCGCATCGCTATCGGCATGTCGCACCACAAGTGCGCCATCGGCGGCGCCGGTAATTCGCAGGACAAACTGCAACAGGCTGCCGATCGCTTGCGGCAACGGCGCCGGATCGGTCAGGGCCGCGCTGGTTTGCACCAGCGGCAAGATTTTCTCGACCGCCTCGCGGAAGTCCTTCAGACTTTGGTTGAACGCTCGCTGCCGTTTGGCCGGCACAATGCGATCCAGTTGCCGCCGCACCGCCTTCAAGAACGACTCGCGGTTTAGGTCCTGGTTCTTGTCGAGATAATCGCGGACGCCCATCCGCAGCGCATCGAGCGGCGTGGCCTGGTGGGCGAAGCCGGTGATGAGAATGGCGACCACATCCGGATGAAACAGCGACAAGTCTTCAAGTAGCTGCAGCCCATCGGAACCGGAGCCGAGGTTCCAGTCGAGAATGGCCAGATCGATAGCGTGCTCGTTCGCATGTCGCAGCGCGGCTTCGGCATCGGAGGCCGCCAGAATCTGCAAGTCCCAGCCGCTGCTCGCCAGCCAATCGTGGAAGGTGCGGCGAACCGAATCTTCGTCATCGACGATCAGAACGATTTCACTCATGGGTCACCCGCCGGATAACGCGCCCGCCCGCTGGCATTGTAACCAAGCTTCGCCGAAATCGCGCCGCAGCAGAGCCAGCACCGCGTTGAACCGGGCCAGGTCGAACTCCCGGGTCGACTTGGCGGCCCACAGGCGGAGCGTGTTCACGGTGTCGTTCCGGTAGCCGGCGATGGGCGTGTCGTA
>JBGQCZ010000087.1:0-11346 GCA_041495645.1 Gemmataceae bacterium
CATCTACGGCGACACGATTCCGAATATCAAGCGCAAGCACACGGTGGTGCGGATCAATGCCGGAGCGGCCCGTGCCATGCGCGCTCCGGGCCACCCGCAAAGCTGCATCCTGACCGAGTGTGCGGTCGATGACTTGGCCGCGAAGCTCGGTTTGGAGCCCATGCGTTTCCGCATGGAAAACTTGCCCGAAAACGATTTAGCGATCGCGCTGAAAAGTCCGCTGGCATTTGCAGCAATTCGGCGCACGATTTACGCCGAGCAATTCCGCATCGCGGCGGAGAAATCTCAGTGGTACGAGAAATGGCACCCGCCGGGGATCGGCGGTCCGGGTCCGGTCAAGCGTGGCATTGGTATGGCCGTTCATACTTGGGGCGGATTCGCGGCCGGCGGCAATCCCGGCAATGAAACAACCGTTACGATTTCCCGCGACGGTTCGGTCATGGTCGAATCGTCGACCCAAGATCTCGGCACCGGCCAGCGCACGGTATCGGCGATCATCCCCGCCGAAATCCTCGGTCTGGAAGTTGCCGATATCAACGTCAAGATCGGCGAAAGTCAGCTTGGTGCATCGACCGGTTCGGGGGGCAGCACCACGTTGCCGTCGCAAGCGCCGGCGATTTTGCGTGCCGCAACTACCGCTCGCGACGACCTGTTCGCCAAGGTCGCCAAGAAACTGGAAGTCGATCCGCTCGCCTTGACCATCGAGCCGGGCAAGATTGTAAATCCCACGACAAAGAAAGAATGGAAGTGGAAGGAATTCTGCGCCAAGCTCGGTATGGAAGAGGCCAAGGGCCGCGGCGACTGGAACGCTCAGATGTCGCAGCAGGAGGAAAACGCCAACGTGTCGAGCGGGCAGGTCGGCGGCGTGCAGGTAGCCGAAGTCAGCGTGGACACGGAAACCGGCGTGGTGCGCATCCATCACTTCGTCGCCGTGCAGGATTGCGGCATGCTCATCAACAAACTGGCATGTGAATCGCAAGTGGCGGGCGGCGTGATCATGGGGCTGAACTACGCCTTGTTCGAAGAACGCATCATGGACCGGGTGACCGGGCGACAAGTGAACCCCGACATGGAGTTCTACAAGCTCGGCGGAATCAAGGATATGCCGAAGATCACGGTCGAGATGATGGACATGCCTGAACGCGGCGTGATCGGCATCGGCGAACCGCCGACGGTTTCCACTGCCGCGGCGATCAGCAATGCCGTGTTCAACGCTATCGGCGTCCGCGTCCCATTCATGCCGCTGACGCCGGCCCGGGTGTTGGAAGCATTGGCCAAGAAGTAAGTTTGTAGTTTGTAGGGTGGGTCAAGGAGCTTTAAGCGACGCCGGCCCACCATTGAGTCGATGACTGAACGGTGGGCCTGCGTCGCTTAAAGCTCCTTGACCCACCCTACAAAAAATGGAATTCAATCTCATTGGAATATCACCATGAAGAACTTCACATACTACCAGCCGAAGACGGTTGAAGCGGCGGTCGGGCTGCTTGCCGATCAATGGGGCAAAGTCGAACTGCTCGGCGGCGGCACCGATTTGATGGACTTGATGAAGGAGTATGTCGCCCAGCCTGACAAGGTCGTGAGTCTGGCGGGAATGCCCGCCGAATTTCGCCAGATCAGTATCAAGGCGCCGCCCGGCAACTTTCCGCCGGCGGTCACCATCGGCGGCGGTGTGACATTAGCCGAGATTGCAGCGAGCAAGTACGCACCTGCGGCGTTGGCGACGGCTGCGGGAATGGTCGGTGGTCTGCAAATTCGCAACATGGGCACGCTCGGCGGCAATTTGTGTCAGCGCAATCGTTGTTGGTATTTCCGCGACGAGCAAGTCAATTGCTTGCTCAAGGACGGCACCAAGTGTTTCGCGCTCGATGGCGAGAATCAGTACCACGCGATTTTCACCAAAGGCCACGCTTGCGTCATCGTGCATCCTTCGACGCTTGCGCCGCCGCTGATCGCTCTGGGCGCAACAGCCGAGCTGCAGGGACCCAACGGCAAGAGGCGGGTGCCGGTCGAAAAACTATTCCAGCCGCCTACGTCGACCGGGAAGCGCGAACACGTAGTGGCGCCAAATGAAGTCCTGCTCTCGGTCGATTTTGGATTTGCGACGGAACAATTTGCCTCGGTTCACAGTGCCAGCTATGAGGTTCGGCACAAGCAGTCCTACGATTGGCCGCTGGTCCAGGCGGCCGTTTTCTTCTACACGAGTCAAGGCTCCTCGAGAGCCAAGGGCGTGCGGATTGTCCTCGGACACGTCGCGCCCACGCCGCTTGTGGCGGAAGCCGCTGCCAAGGCAATCGACGGGCAGGAGATCAACGAGGCGACCGCGACGGCGGCCGGCAAGGCGGCAACCGAGGGCGCCCAACCGCTTTCTCAAAACGCCTACAAGCTCAAGCTGGTCGAAGTGGCGGTCAAACGTGCGCTGTTGACCGCCGCTGGAGCTAATCGGTATTGGGAGGTGTAGCCATGAGCGAACTGCCACAAGTTCGTCCGCCGCGATGCGTCAATCTAGGCGGAAAGTCGATGATGATTTACGGGGAGGCGTTCGAGAGCGATCCGGATTATCAAGCCGGCCTGTCGCCGATGTGGTGTGTGCAGACCGGGCGTGGACTCGGCCCCGACGACGGCGAAGTGTGCCTCGACGCATGCTCCGACTCAAAGCGGGAGTGCTACAGGGAATTTTGAACTCAAGCGGTCGCGTTTGCCGCCGGCGGTTTTGCCCAATGTGCAAAGCGGCCGGCGGCTTTTGTTCGTCTATGGGGTGCGGAACTTCGTGAAGTAAACTATCATCAAAAGAATGATGGGTGTGTTTCATTGGAGGCACGGTTCATGGCCGCGACGCTGCTGGGGAAATGTCCGGGTTGCAAGAGGGTGGTTCGGCTGCCGGAGGATTGGGCGACCCGGACCGTGAAGTGCAAGTCGTGCGGGATGGTGTGTCAGTCGCAGCCGACGGCGACTTTGTTGGCTCGGCGGGCCGCGGCCAAAGCGCCTCCCGTTGTGAAGCCGGCTCAGCCCGTTCCGTCCATTCCCATTGCAATTCAGACCTGCTCCGCGAACGGCCATGCAAATGGCGAAATGGCGGTTACAGCGCCCCAAGACGCGGGCGCTTGGTCCGCGCTTGCCGATCAAGCGTTTGCGGATCCGATGAGCATTTCGACCACGCCGCGGTACCGGCAAAAAAAACGGGGCTGGGGTACGGTTATTGTGGCGTTGATTTTCCTTGCCGTGTGTTTCGCTGGTTCGACGTTGGCCATCGTCATTTGGGGTCCGAAGATAAAAGAGCGAATGAACGCTCAGGCCCAAGCCACTTCGCAAAAAGAAAAGGTCGTTACTCCCGGCACGGGAACCGAGCCGACTAGGTCGATTCCGCCAGATGTTCCCGCGACCGGCAACGAGTTTCCGCGTCGACTCTTGGGCATCAGCATTAACAACTACGTTTACGCGAACCCCACCAGCTATGGCACCGACTCGCGCGGCACAATCAAGCGCGATTTCGGCCAGACACTCACCAAGATCGCCGACAAGTTCCGCATCCCGCAAAAGCAGGTCTACGAACTGAGCGATTCCAGCCGCGGGGCCAAGCAAATCCCGCCGCTGAAACCGATCCTCGAAAAAACCATCCGCTTGTTTCTGAGCTCGTCGCGGTCGCAGGACCGCGTCGTTCTCATTCTCTGCGCTCACAGCATCGACGTTGAAGGCAAGCCATACATCGTGCCGCTCGAGGGCGACCTGGACGACGTCAAAACACTCCTGCCGCTGTCGTGGCTCATGCAGCAACTCGATGAGTGCCCGGCGCAACAAAAGTTGCTCATCGCCGACTTCAATCGCTTCGACCGGGCTCGCGGCAAGGAACGGCCCAACGGCGGCAAGCTTGCGGCCGGCACCGAGGCCATGTTGAAGAATCCGCCCAAAGGCGTGCAAGTTTGGAGCGCCTGCTCGGCCGGACAATACTCGTACGAATTCGACGAAGTGGCCGAATACAAAGGTCAGGCGATCAAGGGCGGCGCGTTCTTGAGCATGTTTTCGGTCGCCTTTCTGGAGGGCAGCGGCGGAATCCAGAAGGCCGAAGACCCGTTGCCGCTCGATAAGCTCAGCAAAAGGGTGAACGCCGACACGTCCGAGTTCAGCGTCGGCCTCGATGCGGGAGATGAGGAAGAAGCAACTCCGGAAAAGAAGGACGACACGAAGCCGGAAGACAGGAAGGACGACAAGAAGCCGGCTATGAAGACGAATCGGCCCGCGCAAATGCCGTTCTTGGTCGGGGAAATGAAAGCGGAACAATTGGCTTATGATGCTTCCGAACCGGCGCCGAAGCCATTCTCAATCCCATTGCCTGCCGATGTGTTTGCGGCCGGCATTGAACGGCCCGAACAGATCGAGAGCCTTCTGGATCAGATTCTCTTGCCGTCGCTCAAACCAGGCAAAGCTTCGGATGCTCAAGTGCGATTCGACAAGGTGTTTCCGTTCATGACCGAGACAATGAAGGAATACAATGACAACGTAACAAACGAAGAGATCAAGAAGAACAAGGAGAAGTACCCGTTGCGCTTTGCCGTGGTGGACGCGGTCGAACGCCTGCGGGCCATGAACCGGGGCGGGACTGAAATCGCGCTGCCGACGACCATCACCGAGACCGACCGCAGCGACGCCAACAAGACGATACTCGCCCGATTGCAGCGCGGGCCGGCCCGAGTTCTTAAGGACCTCGACACGATCATGGAGATGCTTGCCAAAGCCGCCGATCAGCGTAAGGATGAAAAGTCCAAACGCTGGCAGGCGCATTTCGATTACATCAACGCCCAGGTCAAATCCCGGTACGTCTACATCCACGAGTACAACTCGGCGGTTGGCTTGATTCGCAAAGACATCTTGCCCGAGCTTGACAAAAGCAAAGGCCTTGACAAGGGATGGAAGCTCGCATCAACGGAGCGTCTGCTCAGCGGCGCTGAAGTCAAGGACATGAAAAACGACGCCAAAAAACTTTACGTCAAGCTGATCAAAGAACACCCAAAAACTCCCTGGGAGATCCTGGCTAAGCGCGAAAAGGTCATGGCGCTGGGCCTGCAATGGGAGCCATACGGCGACGCGAACAAGCCAAAGACCGATCCGGCGCCCGGTCCTTAGCGCGCGGATTAGACCGACTGCCTATTGACTCCCGAATTGATCCTCGAAACAATACACTCTGGTTCCACTGTATTCCCACCGCTTCTCTTCGGGGGTTCCCCTCATGAAACGGTTTGCTCTTGGCGCTGCCTGCTTAATGGCTCTGTCCACGCTGGTTCATGCCGGTGTAACGGGTCAGTATGTCGAAGCCCGGACCTGCGATGTATATACCGGCCCATGTTTCGCCAATGCCGACACCAGCCTTGGCGGCAAACACGCCGTTATGGCCTGGAAAATCGATAAAGGCTCAATCGGCAACGTGAAGCTCGACGGGCTGTCGGTGATCGCGATCGTCGCCGCCAAGGACACGCTCGGCCTGAAGCAAGTCGTTGCCGGCAAGTCGGTCGTGATCGTCGATGAAAAGGCGACCGCCGAACAAAAGAAGGCACTGCTCGAACTCGTGAAGGACCAAGGCGGCATTCTGCTCGAAAACGTCGTTGATGTCCGCACCGCTCCGATCAGCGTCGAGATTTGCGAGTGCAAAGGCAATTCCTGCGCGAAAGTGAAGGGCGGCGACGCCAAGGTCGAGACTCGTTGCTTGGACGCTCATCACGACAAGGCCTGCGGCAACGAAACCGCGTTTTATCCTCCGCTCGCCAAGGGCGTTGATGCCAAGCCGGCGATGGCAGTGGAACACACTTACTCGGGCGCGGGATTCAATGAGACTTGGCGCGATCAGGAACGCCGCGGCGCGTATGTCGGCACGTTCTCGATTCGCTGAGTGATTCCATTCGAATTCAACATCCCTGGCCCCGGTCTAGTGCCGGGGCGTTCTATTTCACGACCTTCACGCGGGTTTGCCATGCGACGATCCATGATTGTCCTTCCGGCTCTTTGCTCGTTCGTTTGCGCCGTATCCCTGGCCGACGAACCCAAGTTCACGCTCAAAGCCGAGAAGGCCGACCCGCCCAAGGATTTGAAGGATGGATTCGCGGCGGTGCTTTCAGACCAGTCGCTGCAACTGCTCGACGAGAAGGGCGGCGTGTACGCCACTTTCTGGTTCCGCAAAGCGATCCCGTGCAAGGCGGCGCCGGAACAAGTCAAGAACGGACTTACCTATCGCGAGATTCCGCAAACTTCGCTGGTCGGCGTGGTTCAATTCACTCAGCCGTGGATCGATTTCCGCAAGCAGAAGATTCCGGCGGGAACATACACTTTGCGGATGGCGCTTCAGCCGATGGACGGCGATCATCAAGGAACGGCGCCCTTTGGCGAATTCTGCTTGTTGGTCCCGGCCGCGAAGGATGAGAAGCCCGGCACGCTGGAAGCGAAGGCCCTTCACGAGTTGAGCGCCAACGCCCCGGGCGGCACGCATCCGGGCGTGATGCTTCTTTTTCCGAACAACAAGCCCGAAGACGAGCCAAAGTTGGCGGCCAAGCCGAACGCGATTATGGTGCTAAACGTCAAGCGGCCGATCGACGCCGATGGCACCGCAACGACGCTCGGATTTGGCTTTGTGGTTGCAGGAGTGACGACGCAGCAATAGGCGTTTCAATCCGATGGCGGGACGCCGACCGGCCCGAGCGGCTTGGCGTTGAGAGGCGATTCCTTGCCGAAACGCAAGAACTTGCGCTCGTCGGTGGGATCCTCGCTCAACCATTTCACTTCGCCGATTTTCAATTCCATCTTCGAGTTCCCGTCAGCGCTGACGGCGTCACGCACGTTGTCGTGCGACGTGAAGTTCGGAATGGGCTTTCCATCGGCGACGTTGAGCACGCTCTGGCAGCCGGCAAACAGATTGTTGCCGAACGAATAACGGCATTCCTGCGTGCTCTTCTCCGCGGGGAAGCCTTCGAGCGAAATCGCATGCCGGCCAATGCGGCAAAATGAATTGAACGACAGGGTGAGTTGGCACCACTCATTGGCCTTGAGCGGGCGCACCACGATCGCATCGTTGCCCTGGAAAAACCGCACGCGCTGAATCGACACGTTCGCCGCCGAGCCCTGAATGGTCAGCAGCGCATTGCACGGGCCATCCACGATTGCGTCCTGGATGGTCACGAACTGGTTGGCCCTGATGCTGGGAATGTTCTGCGCGGCGAAGAGCGTAATGACCGACTTGGAGGTGGTCGAACCACTGGCGCGAAAGCGCGCGAAGGTAATCGGCCGATCGGGGTCGCCGGCGGCATTGCTCAACTTGATGGCCGAATCGGTGCAGTTGAACGCGCGGCAATTCTCGAAGGTCAATCCGGGGCATTTGCCGGTGACGTAAATGGCGTTTTCCGCGCGGCCCTGGCCGTCGAACTCAAAGCCCTTGAACCGCCAGCCATTAACGTTGATCAGATACAGCACGGCCTTGGTATCGGCGGGCTTTGCGGGGAAACGCCACGTCACATATTGCCCGGCCGGTACGTCTGCTTCGATGGTCAGGTTCTTGGCCCACGTCGTCGCGTCCAGGTGGATCCATTCCTCTTCGATGGCGGGTCCGCGCACGCGAATCACATCGCCGGTTTTTGCTTTTCTTGCCGCGAGGCTGATGCTCCGAAAGGTGGTCGCGCCATCGGTTGCGGCCGAAGGATCGACAATCAGCGGGCCGGCGCTGGCGTTCTGTGCCGGGCCCGACTTCTGATTGTTGTTCTTTTTCGAACCGAACAGACCGAACGCGAGCGCAGCGCCCACGGCGAGAGCGCCGAGCAGCACACCCACGGCGATGAGCAAAATCATCTTGGTGTGAGGCGACATTCCACTCGCCTTGCCGCTAAGCCGGATCGAGTGCAGCGAGGCGCTTGGCGGTTTGTAAACCGGAGTATTGTGTCCCGTGTCGGTGAGCCCTGATTTCGGTTTGGGCGTATCGGTGGTGATGTTGGCCCAAACCGGGCTGTTTTCGATGGTTTCAACGGCGGCCGGCTGCGAGTAGTTTGCCGGCGCGGGAACGGGGCGCAGGAGCGAAGGAGGCGCGACCGGCTTGGGTGCAGGGGGCTTGGGTGCAGGGGGCTTGGGCGCGGGCGGCTTGGGCGGAGCGGGCGGCGGACTGCTGGCCTTGGCCGGGAACGTGGGTTGAGTGACTGGAGGCGCGGGCGGAGTCCTCGGCACCGTTGTCGGCCCGCTGGTGACGACCGTGGGAGGCGGCGAGATTTCCAAATCCGCCGGCTTGATGATGGGCACGCGCTGCGGAGGTGGGCTTGGCGGCCCCGGCGCTCGAACCGGCGGATTGGCAGGAGCGGGCGAAGTTTGAGTGCCGCCAATTAGGCCCATGGCCAAGGGGCTCAATCGCGGCATTTCTGCTTCAGGCGGCGGCGGGATCGGCGTCGAAACAAAAGGCGCCAGCGCTTCGGCCAGGTCCTGCGGAGTTTGGTAGCGGGCGTTGACCTCTTTCGCCATCATCTTCTTCAGAATGGCGACGAGTTCTTCGGGCACCTCAGGCCGAACGTCTCGAATCGGCTTGGGTTCTTTGGTCTGATGCCAAATCAATTTCTGGGCGATCGTCCCGTCGGTAAAAGGCGGACTGCCGGTCAGCATGAAATAGAAAGTTGCTCCGAGGCTGTAGATATCGGCTCGAATATCGACGGTATGGCTGTCGATGGCCTGTTCGGGAGAAAGGTAGTCCGCAGTGCCCAGGACCGTTTCGTCGTATTGCCGCGTGAGCAAGTCGTCTTCGTCGTGGAAAAAGCGGGCCAGACCCATGTCGAGGATTTTGACCACGCCCGTCCGGTCGACCAGGACATTACCGGGTTTGATGTCGCGATGGATGATGCCGGCCGAATCGAAAGCGTGCTGCAAGCCGAGGGCCGATTGAAATACATAATGGGCAGCTCGAATCGGATCCATCCGCCCGCCCCGCTTGACCATTTCTTGCAGGCTCGCGCCGTCCACGTATTCCATGACCAGGAAGTGCAAGTTGTCGTCCTGGTCGATGTCATGCGCGCGGACGATGTTGGGATGATCGAGCGCGCCGACCACGCGGGCTTCGCGATAGAAGCGCTCGAGCGACGACGGATCATCGGCCTTGGCCGTCGGCAGCACTTTCACGGCCACGCGGCGGCGCATCATCTTGTGTTCGCACAAAAAAACCTGGCCCATGCCGCCGGAGCCGAGCCGTTCCAGGACCTTGTATTTGCCAATGGTGAACCGCTTCCATTTGCCGAGGAGCAGTTGTTCGGCCTGGAAGAAGGTGAGCAATCCGTCGCGGACCATGGCGCCGGCGAGTTTGCTGGTTTCGGCGGGAAGGGCATTTTGAACGCGCAACTGCTGAACGTAGGCGCTCAGACGGTTCACATCGAGGATACCGCTCTTTTGGGCGAGGTCGAGCAACTCGGTAATCGACGACGGTGCTGGCATCGGCCTACCTGCGGGTCGCGTATTGGAATCGAGAATGCACCATCGGGCTGACGTGTCATGAAATGTCCGAACGCCATCGCTCGGCCGCCGTGGGCGCCACCCGACGCTCCCCGCGGAGAGAAAGGTGTTGGCGGAACACATCTTTCCTACAGTATAGATCATGCGTTCCGATTGTCAGGTTTATTTTAACAGGCCAGGAGGGCGTTCGAAAGCCGCAAATTGCCCATGAAATAGCCCCGATGGAAATAATCCCCCGGAGTGTGCCGGGTTTGCCGCGAAACGCGATTGTAGCGGGATTTCGGAATCGCTTGAGTCAGGCCGCCAATGGCTGATTCACTTCAGCTCCGAAGCCAAAAAGCGCGTTCGCTCGTCGAATTATGAGACTGAGCCATGATCGATTCCTCTGAAAAGACTGTTCGGGCCGTTTGCCCTCACGACTGTCCCGATACCTGTGCGATGATCGTCACGGTGCGGGACGGGCGGGCCATCGACTTGCGCGGAGATCGCGAGCACTCCTTCACCAGAGGCTTCCTGTGCCAAAAGGTGTCCCGCTATCTCGAACGGACCTATCACCCAGACCGCCTGAAGTACCCCATGAAGCGCATCGGCGCGAAGGGCGAAGGACGCTTCGAGCGCATTTCGTGGGACGAAGCTACTAATACGATTGCAAGCCGTTTTCGAGCGATCGCCGAGTCGCCCGATGGCACGCAAGCGATTCTGCCCTACAGTTACGCCGGCACCATGGGCAAGTTGCAAGGCGAGAGCCTCGACCGGCGCTTCTTTCACCGGCTGGGCGCTTCGCTGCTCGATCGCACGATCTGCTCCACCGCGGGCGCCGCCGGCTGCGACATCACGCTCGGAACCCGCGCCGCTCTCGATCCCGACGCGGTCATTCACGCGCGCTACATCGTCAATTGGGGCTCGAACACCAGCGTTACGAACAGCCACCTCTGGGCGATCATGCACCAGGCCCGCAAGAAGGGCGCGAAGATCGTCACCATCGATCCCTATCAAAGCCCGACCGCGGCACGCTCCGATTGGTGGCTGCCCATCCGCCCCGGCACCGATGCCGCGTTGGCCCTTGCCTTGATGCACATCATCTTTCGCGAAGGCTGGCAAGATGACCCCTACTTGAACGACTATTGCCTGGGTGCTGACCTGCTCAAGCAACGGGTGATGAACGAGTATTCGCCCGAGCGCGTTTCGCCGATCACCGGAATCCCGGTCTCGGATATTGAAAAATTGGCCCGCGAACTGGCGTTATCGCGTCGCGAGCGCGGCGGGCCATCATTCATCCGCCTGAACTACGGTCTTCAGCGGCACCGCGGCGGCGGCATGGCGGTCCGCACGATCACCTGCATTCCGGCCGTCACCGGCGAGTGGCGTTATCCCGGCGGCGGGGCCTTTCTTAGCACCGGCAAGCTCTATCCGTTCGATAGCAACGCGTTGCAGCGGCCCGACTTGATCCGCCCCGACACGCGCACGATCAACATGGTCAAACTCGCCGAAGCGCTCCACGGCGAACTGCCCGGCCCGCCGGTGAAGGCACTCTACGTTTACAATTCCAACCCGGCGGCGGTTTGCCCCGATCAAAGCCGCGTCCTCGCCGGCTTGAAGCGCGAAGATCTTTTCATGGTCGTCCACGAACTCTTCCAAACGGACACCGCCGACTATGCCGACATCCTGCTGCCGGCGACTTCGCAACTCGAACAATTCGACATTCATGGCTCCTACGGCCACTTGTACGTGCAGGTCAACGAGCCAGCCATCAAGCCGCTGCACGAGGCGAAATGCAATACCGACGTGTTTCGCCTGCTCGCCCGGGCGCTGAATTTCGAACCGGAACTGTTCGAAGCCAAGGATGAGGACTTGGCCCGGGAAGCGCTGCAGGCGCAGGCCAATGGCAAATAC
>JBGQCZ010000088.1:0-11338 GCA_041495645.1 Gemmataceae bacterium
CGCTCCGGAGTAATCGTTCTCGGCAACTTCTTGGGCGCCGGCGCGCCGGGCGGCAGCGGTTGCGGATTCAGTTCGAGATGAATCCGGTACAGTTGGCCCGGCGGCGGATAGTGCATCGGGACACAGCAACAATAGGCAACCGGAGGGGGCGTCCGGCATGGATTGTTGCAACCGCCGCAGCGGCCGAACAATCGCGCCAAGAACCCGCAGCGCGGTTCGACTGGGCAGCAGTACGGGACGGCATGGGCCGGCGTCCGCGCCTGCATTACAACTCTGCTTCCATGCTCTTGGATCACAATTACGCCGGCCTTCGGTTGGGCCGATAGTTCGCGCACGCGCAGTTCGAGTTGGCGCTGCAGCGCTTTGAGGCCTTCGGCCTCTGCCGACTTCGGATCGACCGGTATAGGTTGGGTCGGTTTCGGCTTGGGCGGCGGTTCAACGGGCTTAGGCGGCTGCGCGACGGCAAATCCCGCAGCGAAGAGGAAGGCCGCGGGCAACATGGTGAGAATCGAGGTGCGAAGCATGGTGACCCTCAGAGTGTAGCGGACTCGGGTGATTGCGAAGATTCTTCCTGATGTGCCGAATTTAACCTGCCGCAGGGGCAAAGTCAATCATTCGTTGGATCGGTGACAAGCCGGCGACTGTGAAGGGCGAGGCTTTCAATACTCTTTGACAGTCTGGCGCTCGGCCATTTTTTTGTTGATCGGCACCACGTCGCGAGCCAGGCCAACTTGCTTCAAGGCCCAAATCGTGATCCAAGTTACGTCGAGTTCCCACCATTTGTGTCCGTGTGCAGCGCTGCGCGGCTGAGCGTGGTGATTGTTGTGCCAGCCTTCGCCGTTGCTCCATATTCCGACCAAAACGTTGTTGCGGCTGTTCTCATCGGTTTCGTAATTGCGGTAGCCCCAAATGTGTGCCACCGAGTTGACCGACCAGGTGATGTGCCAGACGCTTACCGTTCGCAGGAACACGCCCCAGACGAGGAGGCTAAGTCCAAACTGCATGCCATCGAGCCACGAATCGCCGGCGACGTAGCCGATGCCGAAGCCGACTACATAGAAAACGAACCATTGAATGAGATTGACCCATACCCACATCAGGTTGCGTTCGAGCTTGAAGTAAAAGCGGTCGCGCAAGATATCTTTGGCGTAGTGCTCGTAGAGTTGCATCCGCTCCAGCTCTTTGTTGGATCGGATCAGCCAAAACATATGGCCCCAAAAGAAACCCGCGAGCGGGCTATGTGGATCGGACGGTTCGTCAGAATGCTGATGATGCAGGCGGTGCACGGCGACCCAGCGGGCCGGCGTATCCTGCAAGCAACAAACGCCGATGATGGCGAAGACATGTTCGAGCCATTTCGGGCAGTTGAAGCTGCGGTGCGTGAGCAAGCGATGGTAGCAGAGATTGATGCCGAGAGTGCCGAACACGTAGAAGCCGAGCAGCCAAAGGGCCAATCCCGTCCACGAAAACAACCACGGGACCAACGCGAGCACAGCCATCGCATGGTAAAAGAGGAAAGCGATGAAATACGGCCAGATGAGTTTGCGTTCGAGCGTGGGCGGATGGGGAATCTTGTGGGGAACGTATTTGCGTTCGGGGTTTGCCGCAGTCGCCATGCCAAGTCACTCCGGTCGGGCTGGGAGTACACCACCCGAAAGATCAGGATAAGATCGGATAACCGGATTGGAACGTCAATACGAGCTGCGACGCGCGGCGGCGAAAAGCCGGCTCAACGAAGTGCGCGAACCGTCCAGCCGGCAAGGTTTTACAACCAATCAACGATGTGGCCGCTTCTTGGCGATCAGTGCGATCAGCGTCTTTTGCGGGTCGGCGAATTTTTGCAGGCCTTCGCGCATCAACGTGTCTTCGAGCTTGAACATATCGACCTTGGCGTCAATCTCAGCGAGAACCGCGGCCGGCGGCACTTGATCGACCTGTCGCGTGATCGTCCGCCCGCTCGCCTGCACGGCCGCATTCGTGGCCGGCGGGTTTGTCTCGATATCGGAACCGGCAAACGCCTCGACATATCTCCACGGAAGATCCTCAGGCTTTTTCGTGCCGGTGCTGGCGAAAACGATTTCCTGCTTGAGCGGCAACTTCTTGTCGGCCCAAAACTCTTGGTTCATCTTCCATAGCCGTTTGGCGTTGACGATGCCGACCATTCCTTGCGCGGCGGGCGACAGCTCCGGCACGGCCTTTTCGGTGTAAACGTCGAGCCGGCTGACGAAGATGCTGTAAACTGACTTGAAGCGGTCGCGACTCGGCCGTCTCTGCGCGCCGCGCCAACAGGCATCGCGGGCCGCAACGTACTGCCGCGGCGAGAAGATCAGCGTGACGTTGATGGACACGCCCGCGGCGACCAGTTCTTCGAGCGCGGCGAGGCCGCCGGGCGTCGCCGGCACCTTGATCATGCGATTGTTATGTCCGGCACTCCATTGTCTCCCAAGGTCGATGTACCGCTTCGCTTTCTCGGTGTTTGTCAGCGTGCAAGCCGGATCTTCCAGGAGTGGGTCGAGTTCGAAACTCACGTACCCGTCGTCGCCCTTGGTGGCGTGCCACGCCGGTTCGAAGGCGGCTTGCGCTTTGCGGACGAGCCGGTCGGTCATGCGCCAAGCGGCCGCGTCGTCATTCAGCCCTTCACGAAAAAGTCCGGCCAAATCGTCGTCAAAGCGGCTGGTCTTGATCAGATCGGCGATAATAATGGGGTTCGACGTGGCACCGGTCGCGCCGAAGGCGCGATTGCGCTCGACCTCGTCCGGATCGACCGAATCCAACCAGAGCTTGGTTCCGCAGTCGACCAGCGATTGCAACGGCGTGGACATCGAGAACTCCGATGGCGTTCTGGAAATGATACGGGGTACCGCCGGTTTCAGCAGTACCCCAATCGTATCGACTTCAGAACGATCACTTCTTGCGCTTGTAGGCGATCGACATCATTTCCGTTTCCTTGCCGTCGCTGACCGTGTACATCGTCATGTTGATGGTGTCGTTGTCGACCATCTTGCTGACGGACTTGAATTTGGTCAACTTGCCGTCCATGCCCGGACCTTCGCCCTCTTCGGTGAACGTCTTGCCTTCCTTGTCGAATTGGCCAGTCATCAGCATCGGCGACGGGCTCATGTTGTCAATCCACGTGCTCAGGTACGTTTTCTTGAGCGGGCAATAACCGGTCTGGCCGTGCCCCTTGAACTTCATCCCGCCAAAGTCGCCCTCGAAATCCTCGATGAGGTAGAAGCCGCCGAAATCCAGCTTCCAAGTCGCTTTCCCTTTGCTCTCGCCGCCTCCGAACTTGACCGTGGCGTCCCAATCGCCGACCATGGCTTTGAGCTTCTCATGCTCGGGACCGGGCTTGGGCGCCTCTTGGGCCGTGGCGAAGCCGGAGCCGGCAGAAAGTGCCAAGACGAACGCAAACAAACGGAACTTCATGGCGCAACTCTCCTGAAATGGGGTGGCTGCGAAGCACCGCCGACGAAGACAGTGCGATTGCGCATCCACGAACTCAAAACACCAGACGTGTCCCGCGACGAAACAAGTCGCCGGGGAAGTTGAAAATATGCGCCGAGGGGTGCAAACGCAAGGTCGGTTGATGTGAAAGTTAGGAGTAATGACGCTCGCCATTGCGAAGTGGCTGCAAGTTTTCAATTTGCCCGGTTTGCAACGCAAGTTGAAAACTCGCGACCACGCCACATTACTCGGTCGGTTGTTTCGTGTTTGGGTCCTTCATTCGGTATCCGTCGCATTCAACGACCGGCTGCGGCGGATATTTGGGAAACGCCGGGTCGGTCTTGGACAATTCGCAAAGGAGAAACCGCGATCCCTTGGGCGTGACGACCTCGTGCATTGAAGTGCAAGTTTCACAAAGTGAATGGCGCATGGCACCCATACGCGGCGGGGCTCACCGATCGATCTCGCCCATGACGATGTCGATGCTGCCGACGATGGCAGGAATGTCCGCGATGAGACAGCCACGACAGAGTATGTCGCAAATGCTCAGGTTGCAGAAACTGCTCGATTTGGCCCGCACGCGCAGCGGGACGTTTTCCTTGGTATTTCGTCCCACGACGTAGAAACCCATTTGCCCACGCGGGCATTCGGTTTCGACGTATGCCTCGCCAGGCGGCAAATGTCGCGGCGGTTCGATGCGATGTGAGCCCTGCGCCGTCGCGTATTTCGGCAGCGCCTGATCGAGAATCTTCAACGACTCGACCACTTCCAGCATGCGCACCATGTAACGATGCCAGGCGTCGCCGATGACCGAACCAACCGGCGCCCAATCCGGGAAGGGAGGGATGATCGTTTTGAAGTCATATTGCTCGTAGCCACAATACGGCTCGATCCGACGCAAGTCCCAGGCAGTGTCGCCTTTGGTCGAATTGAGCGATCCGCGGAGCATAGGCCCGGTGCAACCGTAGGTAAGAGCTTGCTCCTTGGACATCACCCCGATGTTCGCCGTGCGCTTCACGAAAATATGGTTCGTGGTCAGCAGCGCATGGTATTCGGCGATGCGCGGCTTGAAATACTCCAGGAATTTCTGGCAACGGTCGACCCACCCCGCCGGCAGGTCGTCGTGAACGCCGCCAATCGTAACATAACTGTACGTGAGCCGAGCGCCGCAGACTTCCTCGAACAGGTCGAGAATCTGTTCGCGCTCGCGGAACGCGTAAAGGAACGGGCTGAAAGTGCCGAGATCCAGTCCGTAGGTGCCCATCGCTACCAGGTGGCTCGCGATGCGGTTCAATTCGCTGACGATCACGCGAATGACGTTGGCCTTCTCATGGATTTTCATGCCGGCGAGTTTTTCGATGGCCAGCGAATAGCCGAGGTTCATGTTCATCCCGGCCAAGTAGTCCATGCGGTCCGTGTACGGGATGAACTGGATGGGCGTGAGATTTTCGCCGATCTTCTCCGCGCAGCGGTGCAAGTAGCCCATGTGCGGAACGGCTTCGGAGATCACTTCGCCGTCGGTTCGCAGCACGAGCCGCAGCACGCCGTGGGTGCTCGGATGCTGCGGACCCATATTCACGAGCATCTCGTCCGTGCGGACGTCGAACTCGATCGTGGTCTGATCGGCGAGCGATCTGGGAGTAGAAACGCGAGGCAGTTCAGCAGTGGCCATATTAATCCAGGGACGAATATCGGGGATTAGTGATGGGGCCAGGACAACTACTTTTCGTTCGACGGTCGAGCAGGTGGCAACGGCACGTCCTTGATCAAACCAGCCTCAATGTAAAGTCGGCGGAGTTCAAGGATTTCTGGATAGGCCGACGACGGTGGAGCATTGGGGCCAGGCTCTCCCGGACCGTCCACTACCACATTTTGCGTGTTCAAGCTGTCGGTGTCGTGTGACATTTCTACCCCCGAAAGAAGCCCGAAACTCTCACCGGCCGCGAATACCATGGTATTCTAGCGGGAACTCATAATCCTTGCGCAGCGGATGCCCGACCCAGTCGTCGGCCAAAAGGATGCGTGACAGATCGGGATGACCGGTAAACCACACGCCGGTAAGGTCGTAAACCTCGCGCTCGTGCCAATCGGCCACTTTCCACACACCGCTCACCGACGGCACTTCGGGTAATTCGCCCGGCTTGTTGTCCTTCCAGCGCGGCAGAATTATCTTCAACGTGAAGCGATGCCGGTGCGTGTAGCTTTGCAGGTGGTAGACGACCTCCAGATGCGGCTCGAAGCCGGCCTTGGACGCTTTCTTGGGATCGGTTTCGAGATAATCCACCCCGCTAATGCACTGCAAAAACTGAAACTTGGTGCGCTCGTCGTCGCGAAGGAATTGGCACACTTCCACGATCGCCGACACTTCGACTTCGACAAACGGATCGAAGCCGGCGGCATCGAGTTTCTTCGATTTGATCTTGGCGCCAAACTTCTCTTCGAGCAGGGCGGCAATTTCGGCGGCGGTCATGTCACGTTCCAGTCGCAGGGACTCGGGTTTGGGAATGTTCTAAGGTGAGAGACAGCGACGGCAAGTGAACTTCGCACGTACTCAGGCTCGTTCGCCCTGTTTTCCGCCGCGAATGAACGATACATTGCTTCGGAAGGCGTCGCCTTGAATTAGAGAGAATGACATGGCCGAGATTTCGTTGGTGACCGGCGGAGCTGGGTTCATTGGGTCCCATCTGGTCGATGCGCTGGTGGCTCGCGGTCAACGCGTGCGCGTCTTGGACGACTTTAGCACTGGCCTGCGCGGCAATTTGGCGCATCACGCCTCGAAGATCGAGATCGTCGAAGGGTCGTTGACCGATCCCGAAGCCGCGGCCAAGGCCACTGCCGGCATCGCCGTCGTGTATCATCTCGCCGCGTTGGCGTCCGTGGCCCGAAGCGTCGAGGCGCCGCTCGTATCGCACGCCGCCTGCGCCACCGGCACGCTAAACCTGATCGATGCCGCCCGCAAGGCCGGAGTGCGGCGCGTGGTTTACGCGGCAAGCTCGAGCGCCTATGGCGGCGCTTCAAGCGAGAACGGCCAGACGGAAGACACTCCGATCAAGGCACTCTCGCCGTACGCCGCTGCCAAACTCTCCGGCGAGCTGTATATGGAAGCGTTCACGGCCACTTACGGTTTGGAAACAGTTCGGCTGCGATTTTTCAACATTTTCGGACCACGCCAGCGTGCCGATAGTCCCTACAGCGGAGTCATCGCGCTGTTCATCGCGGCCATGAGCGCCGGAAAAGCGCCGACGGTTCACGGCGACGGCCTGCAATCGCGCGATTTCACCTTTGTCGCTAACGCCGTGCAAGCACTCATGAAGGCAGCCGAAGCGCCGAAATCCGTGAGCGGCAACGTCTACAACATCGGCGTCGGCGCCAGCATCTCGGTGCTTCAACTTGTGGAGTCGCTCAACAAACTGCTGGGCACGAACCTGACGCCCGTGCATGCGGCAACGCGAGCCGGCGACGTGCGCTTTTCCAAGGCCGATATCAGCCGCACTCGCCGCGATCTGGGTTATGCACCCGATGTGGCATTTGAAGAAGGGCTGAAGCAAACGTTGGCCTGGTATCGGGCGACGGCGTGAAGATTTAGTGGCTCGACAAACACGCATGGCCTTTCTATTTCGCGTGGCTCGCCGGTTTTCAGTTATCTTTGCGCTCCTTCTTGCGGTTCCGTCCGTAATTGCAGTTGCACCAACAGCGCCATGCAATTGACGGCACGGCCGCCTGCGGAGAATGCCCATGCGGCCTAGCCCCTCAGCGGCCGAAATTGAGCGGAACACGGTTTCGGAATCGTGGTGCTGGTCGCAGGAATGGCGCGACGTGCTTTTTGCCCATTGGCGCGTGCCGACCGAAATCATTCAAAAACACGTACCGCCCGGATTGGAAATCGACCTTTGCCAAGAGTCCGCGTGGGTCTCGGCGGTGGCGTTCAATCTGGAAACGCGCCGTCTTGGCATCTCGCTCCGGTTTCCTGAACTCAACCTGCGCACCTACGTTCGCCGCAATGGCGAGCCGGCCGTGTTGTTCTTGAGCTTGCACGCCGGCCACCGAATCGGCGTCGCGCTCGCGAAACGGTTCACGCCATTGCCTTACTTCCACGCCCGAATTGAGTGCACCCGAACCAGTGCGGCACGCCGTTTTTCTTTCGCCTCGCCCTTGCTAACAGCGGAATGCCGCCTCGGTCCTGAATTCAACCGGCCAGCCCCCGGCTCACTCGACGAATGGCTGCTCGAACGCTACGTCGCGTACACGGCCGACCGGCGGAGACGAATCTACCGTGTCGCTGTCGCGCATCAACCGTGGTTGGTTCGCGGCGGATCGTTACAACTTCGCGCCGCGGGAATGGGCGCTGGATGGGGATTGAATCTGGCAAGTGAGCCAGATGCCTGGCATTTTTCCGACGGCGTGTCAGCGAAAGCAACCGGCTTCTTGTGGATCGCCACACCGCGTCACGACGTTCCGGTCTCCGTCTGATCTTCTCCAAACAAACTCGGTCCAAGCACTCTCTTTCGCAACCTCCGCCGGTCGGTGATCGATGTCGGTTGCGGCGGCACTTCGCCCGCGGCGGCGGGCAGGTGGTGCCTGGATTCCAATTCACCGAGCACCGTTTGCGCCCTTCGCAACACCGGCGACGGCACACCGGCCAGCTTGGCGACGTGGATGCCGTAGCTGCGTTCGGCGCTTCCCGCTGCGATACGATGCAAAAAAACCACATCTTGATCGGCTTCCTGCACCAGCACGTTGTAATTGCGCAGGTGCGGCAAAGTTTCGGCGAGTTGGGCCAGTTCGTGATAGTGCGTGGCGAACAAGGCACGGCAGCAGACGGCGTCGTGTAGATACTCGGTGATGGCCCAGGCCAGGGAGACGCCATCGTAAGTGCTTGTGCCACGGCCGATTTCGTCGAGAATCACCAGGCTTTTTGGCGTGGCGTTGTTGAGAATGTTGGCCGCTTCGGTCATCTCGACCATGAATGTACTCTGTCCGCGACTCAATTCATCGCTCGCGCCGACACGGGTGAAGATACGATCGGTAATGCCGACGCGGGCTTTCTTGGCCGGGACGTAGCTGCCGGCGTGGGCAAGCAATGTCAGTAACGCTACTTGGCGGATAAACGTGGACTTACCGGACATGTTTGGCCCGGTGATGAGCCAGAGGCGGCCAGACTGCGGGCCGAGATCGACGTCATTGGGGACGAACGTGCCCGGCGGAAGCGTCTGGTCCAGGACCGGGTGACGGCCGGCTTGAATCTCGAGGATCGGTTCATCGACGAGTTCCGGCCGGCAATATTGCCGCACGCCGGCCAATTCCGCCAGGGCTGCTAGCACGTCGATCGTCGCCAAGACTTCGGCCGTGGCCAACAAACGCGGAGTCTGCGCCGCAACGCGCTCGCGTAAAGCCACGAACAGTTCGTGTTCGAGTTGCTTACTCTTCTCCTCGGCGTTCAAGACCTTTTCTTCGTATTCCTTGAGTTCCGGCGTGGTGTAGCGCTCGGCATTCTTGAGCGTCTGAGTTCGGCGATAGTCCTGCGGCACCTTGCTGGCGTGGGCGTGCGTGATTTCGATGTAATAGCCGAAGACCTGGTTGAAGCCGACCTTCAGGCTATTGATGCCGGTGCGAGTGATTTCCTGTGCTTGAAAGCGGGCGATCCAACCTTTGCCTTCGCTGGCGATCCGGCGCAGATCATCGAGTTCAGCGCTGAAGCCCGGGCGGATCACTTCGCCATCCTTCGAGCTTTGCGGCGGATCGTCAACGAGTGCGGAGTCGATGGCCTCGCGCAAATCGGGGCAAAGTTCTAGCCGCGTTTCCAGATCGCGCAAGAGCGCCGATTTTCGCCCGGCGATCTTTGCCTTGAGCCGCGGCAACAGGCGAAGTGTGCGGCCCACGGCGCCGAGATCGCGCGGCGACGCCCGACCCGTGCTCACCCGCGCCGTCAATCGCTGCAAGTCAAACGTGCCAACCAGGCAGGTTCGCATTTCCAACCGCACCGCGTGGTCTCGCAACAGTTCGGTCACCGCATCGAGTCGCGCTTCGATCTGCGCGCGATCCGTCAGCGGGTAAATCAGCCAGTCGTGCAGCGTGCGAGCGCCCATCGGCGTGACAGTGCGATCGATCACGCTCAGCAAGGAACCGTCGCGATTGCCTTCGCGCAACGTCCGAGTCAGTTCGAGGCTTCGTCGTGTGACTTCATCGAGTTGCAGAATTTGCTCGGGCCGATGCGGCCGCAGCTGGAGCAAATGCGTGAGCCTGGATTTGAAGGTTTCTTGCAGGTAGGCAACCAGCGCTCCGGCGGCCACGACGCATGGTTGTGAATCATCAAAGCCGAAACCGTTGAGCGTCAAGACGCCGAATTGCTGCTTCACCGCTGCCAGCGCGGTGCCGGGATCAAACGTCCAATCGGGTCGGGCGATCATGGGGCTCGGCAGAACCGCTGCGTACTGTTCGGTCAAACGCTCGATCGTCGCCTCCGCTCCAAGACACTCGGCGGGAGCCAGGCGGGCAAGTTCATCGGCGACACGGTTCGCTGGCAAATCGACGGCGTGAAATTCACCCATTGATAGTTCGACCCACGCCAGGCCGATTGTCCCGCCATTTACATGCAGGGCAACCAGATAATTTGGCTTGCGCGGATCGAGGAGTTCATCTTCGGTAATCGTGCCGGGCGTGACGACGCGGGTCACTTCGCGGCGGACGAGCCCCTTCGCTTGCGCTGCATCTTCGACTTGATCGCATATGGCGACGCGATGGCCCTGCTGTAAGAGTTTGCGCAAGTAGTTTTCGAGCTGATGGTGCGGAAAACCGGCCATCGGAATGGCTTTGTCGCGGCTGGTGAGGGTAAGGCCGAGCACGCGGGAAGCCATTTCGGCGTCGTCGGAAAATGTCTCGAAGAAATCGCCCATGCGAAACAGCAGCAACATGCCGGGGTGCGCCTCCTTTGCGGCCCGATATTGCTGCATCATCGGCGTGTCGGATTCGGTGCCCTTAGCCATTGGAGCCAGTGGTCAGTGGTCAGTGGTCAGTGGTCAGTGGTCAGTAAATGAGAAAACCCAACCGATGCAACGGCTGGGTTTAGCATGGCCGAATGGCAATAACGGTCACTGGACCCCGTTCTTGGACCACTTGCTCATGACGACAATGTTGCCGGGGCTGACGTATTCGATGAGGTTCATGTAGTGGCGCATGAGGAGCAGACCGCGGCCGCACGTGCGTTCGAGATTCTCGGGTGCGGTGGGGTCCGGCACATCTTCGGGATCGAAGCCCGGGCCTTCATCGACGATCCGGATATCGAAGCGATCGGACTCGACGCGATAGGCAACGGTGACTTTCTTGCTGCGGTCCATCTGGTTGCCGTGCTTGATCGCGTTGACGAGAGCCTCTTCAAGGGCGAGCTTGATGGCGAAGATCTCCATCTCGGTGAATCGGGTGACGGTCTGCAGCTGTTCTTCGATCCGGGACTGCAAGCGTCGAGCTTCCTCCAAATCGCTTGGGATCGTCACCTCGGCGGGGAATTCCTTTGGCACTGGATCACTCATGGCTGACGTGTCCGCTGCGAATGACTGGGACATCCTCGGGTATTCTCCTCGCGTGCGCTCACCGGAGGTGTTATTCGGGTTTCCGTGCCGCTGCGGACGGGAAAAAACGCGCGTCGCTACGAGAAACCCGCTGATTTCAGAACGCTTGTAGGGCCGCTTGTTCGTCCTTATGAATCTTGAATAACTTATCGAGTTTCGTGATCTCGAAGACTTCCATGATTTCGCGGGCGATCTTGCACATGATCAGCTTGCCGCCGGAAGTCTGCACCTTCTTGTTCATGGTGATGAGCTTGCCGAGCGCGGCGCTCGACAGGAATTCGACATTGCTGAAGTTCAGCAGGATTTTCTTCTTGCCCTGATTGTCAACC